>NZ_JBVJKN010000035.1:0-65789 GCF_055585225.1 Streptomyces sp. NPDC053673
TACTTGGATGACTCCGACAACGCAGCGTGGGGGCACCTCCCGTGCCCGAAGGGCTACGGGGGAGGGCGTGCCGGGCGTCGCGCGCCAGGCGGGATCTGTCAGACACGGCCTAGGCGCTCGTCGCCCACGTGTATCTGTGCTCCGGGCGGCCCGTCTCGCCGTACCTCAAGGACAGACGCACCCTGCCCGAGCGTTCCAGGAGCTTGAGATAGCGCTGCGCGGTCTGGCGGCTGACGCCCGCCCGTTCGGCGATCTCCTGGGCGGACAGCGCGGCGTCGGCGGCCAGCAGGACCTTGCGGATCAGCTCGGCCGTGGTGGGGGAGTGGCCCTTGGGGAGGCCGGGCGCGCCGGCGGCAGAGAGGGCGCCGAAGATACGGTCCACCTCGTCCTGTTCGGCCTCGCCGCCGCTTTCCAGGGTGCGGCGCAGTCCCGCGTACGCCTCCAGCTTGGCGCGCAGGCCGGCGAAGTTGAACGGCTTCACCAGATACTGGAGCGCCCCGTGCCGCATCGCTGCCTGGACGGTGGCGACATCGCGCGCCGCGGTCACCATGATCACGTCGGTCTGGTGGCCTTGGCGGCGCAGTTCCCGGACGACCGAGAGTCCGTTCTCGTCCGGCAGGTAGTGGTCCAGCAGGATCAGGTCCACGGGCAGTTCGGCGACCCGCGCGAGCGCCTCGGCTGCGGAGTGCGCCTGTGCGACCACCCGGAAGCCCGGCACCTTGGCGACATAGGCAGCGTTGATCTTCGCGACCCGGATGTCGTCGTCCACGACCAGGACGTTGATCAGCTCGTCGGGCAGCGTGGTCATCGTGGCTCTCCCACGGTCGCGAGACCCGGTTCCGTCAAGGCCTCGGGGAGTACGACCGTGAACTCCGCACCGCCGCCCACGGCCGCACCGGCCTCGGCCACCCGGGCACTGCCGCCCTGCCGCTCCGCGAAACGCCGGACCAGCGCGAGCCCGAGCCCCCGCTTGCCATGCGCAGGAAGCTCCTTCGTGGACCAGCCCTCGGTGAAGATCAGCTCGCGCTGCTCGGCGGGGACGCCCGGGCCGCTGTCGGAGACCCGCAGGACGGCCGTACGCCCCTCGCCGCGCAGCTCGATCTCGATGCGCGGGTCCTCGGAGCCGGCGGCGGCGTCCAGCGCGTTGTCCATGAGATTGCCGACGACGGTCACCAGGCCACGGGGGTCGACCAGCCGGTCCGGCAGCAGGGTGCCGGGCGAGATCCGCAGCGAGACGCCCCGCTCCGCCGCCACCGTCGCCTTGCCGACCAGCAGCGCGGCCAGCAGCGGGTCGTGGATCTTCTCGGTGACCTGTTCCGCGGTGGCCCGGTGCACCCCGACGACCTCGGTCACGAACTCCACGGCCTCCTCGTGCATCTCCAGCTCCAGCAGCCCGAGCAGCGTGTGCATACGGTTCGCGTGTTCATGGTCCTGGGCGCGCAGCGCGTCGATCAGCCCGCGCGTGGAGTCCAGTTCGCGGCCGAGCTGTTCCAGTTCGGTGCGGTCGCGGAGCGTGGCGACGGCGCCGCCGTCGTCGGTCGGCATCCGGTTGGCGATCAGTACGCGATGGCCGCGCACCGTCACCAGGTCCTCGCCCGTCACCCGTCCGGCCAGCACATCCGTGGTGCGGCCGGCACCGAGCACCTCGTCGAGCGGTTGCCCCGTGGCCTCAGGCCCCAGACCGAGAAGGCGCTGCGCCTCGTCGTTCATCAGCCGGATCCGGCCGGACCTGTCGAGGGCGACGACGCCTTCCCTGATGCCGTGCAGCATCGCCTCGCGCTCGGCGAGCAGCGCCGAGATATCGGAGAAGGCCAGGTCGTGGGTCTGCCGCTGGAGCCGCCGGGAGATCATGTACGCGGCGAGGGCGCCGGCGGCCAGGGCGCCGCCTGCGTAGGCGAGCAGCCCGGGAATGGCGGCGAGCAGACGGTCGCGGACACTGTCGTACTCGATGCCGACGGAGACCGCGCCGATGATCTTGCCCTGGTCGTCGCGCAGCGGGACCTTTCCGCGGGCGGAGCGGCCGAGGGTGCCGCTGTCGATCTCCATCACATGCTTGCCCGCGAGAGGCTCACTCGGGTCGGTGGAGACGACCCTGCCTATCTCGCCCGGGTCGGTGTGCGACCAGCGCACACCCCGCGTGTCCATGACCACCACGTACTCGGCGCCGGCTGCCTTCCGGATGCGCTCCGCCTCGGCCTGTACGGGGCCGCGGAGGGACGGCGGTGTGGTGAGGAGATCCTCGGCTACCTGAGGCGAGGCGGAGGTCTCGGCGATCGCGAGCGCGCGCCGCATGGCCTGGTCGTCGAGCTGGGCGCTCAGCGGTGCCAGGAAAAGGCCGGTGGCCAGCACGGTGACGCCGGTGGCGACGGCCAGCTGCATCAGCAGGACCTGTGCGAAGACCCGCTGCGGCCAGCCGAGCCGCCGCCGTCTCGCGGGGGCGGCTGCGGGGCCGGTCGGTGCGGGGCTCATACCCATGCACGGTAAGGGGCCCCGACACCCTTCGGGAAATGTCACCGTCCGTGCCCAGGCGGTTCGCGCAAGCCGTTCGCGTGAACCGCAGGCCATGTGCCGCGGTTCCGGCACCGCTGAAAGCCCGAGCCCCCGTCGGTGGCCCCTGGTGCGCGGTGATTCCCCAGGTGCTGCTGTGCTGTCGTCCGCATCGCGTGCGAGGCAGAGGACGGAAACACCACCCGCAGACCCGTAACGTCGGCCTTCGCCCGCCAGGACGGGCTGGTGCGCGTAGTGAACCTGGCGCGGAGCCGGCCGTCCTGCCGGTGTACGACTCAGTCCCGCTGACGAGCGGCCCGCTGGAGGAGGGCGGGCTGTCCCGGGACACACCGCCGCGTGGCTGCGGGCTCGAGACGGCGGTCCGGCGGCGCGGGCCGGCGCCCGGACCGGCGCTGCGACCGGCCTGCCGGCGGTGGGGGTCTCAACGGCGGTCGGCTCTGGGCCCGTTGAGCCGGTGGGCCCGGCGCCCGGACCGGCCCGGTCGGCCGGCCCGGACGCCTCAGGGCAGCGGTCTCGGCGGGCGCGGGCCGTTGTACTGCCCGCTGGGACGCATCCGCAGTGGACGCTCCTCGTACTCCTCCAGGGCATGCGCGATCCAGCCGGCCGTACGCGCCACCGCGAAGACGGTCTCGCCCGCCTCGGCCGGCATTCCGGCCGACACCGACAGCACCGCGAGCGCCAGGTCCACATTGGCGTGCAGTTCCACCTGGCGGGCGGTCGTCGCCTCGACCTCCCGGGCGGCGTCCAGCGCGGGGCGGGCGACGGGAATCGTCGCCAGTACGTCGAACAGGGCCTCGGCGCGCGGGTCCTGGGCCGGGTACAGGCGGTGGCCGAGCCCCGGCACCCGGCGGCCCGCGCGCAGATGGTCGGCGACGACCGGCGCCGCACTGCCGCGCTCCAGCACCTCGGCGAGCATCCGGTGGGCGAGCCCACTGGCGGCCCCGTGCAGCGGACCGTCCAGTGCACCGAGTCCTGCCGACACGACGGCGTACGGATGAGCGCGGGCCGACGCCGCGACCCGCACCGCGAGTGTCGAGGCGGCCAGATCGTGGTCTATCAGCAGCGACAGCGCCATGTCGAGGGCGCGCAGGGACGCCTCGTCGGGCTGCTCGGCGGTGAGCCGTGACCAGAGCCGCCAGGCGAGCCTGCCCTCGCCACGATGCGCGCGGCCGACCCTGGGGAGCGCGTCGACCAGGGTGGGGATGAGCATGCGGGCGACGCCGAGCACGGCGTCCCGGTCGAGGTCGAAGCGGAGCGGATCGGCGGCCGCCGCGGCGATCGCGGCCACCCGGAGCCGGTCCGTCGAGCCGCTGTGCCCCGGCAGTGCCGCGACCGCGCGCCGGGCCGCGGCGAGCGCGTCGGGCGGTGCGGTGAAGCGGATGCCTGCCCGCAGCGTGCCGGTCCAGAGCCAGTCGGCGATCTCCTCGTAGTCGTACCGGCGCGCGAGTTCGGTCGCGTCGACGCCGCGGAAGTAGTAGCGGTCCTTGTCGATCAGCGTGATGCCCGTGCGGATCCGCTGGACGGCGTCGCTGCCGGCGGCGGGCTCCCGGCGGCCCCTGCGGACGAGCGCGTCGACCTCCTTGGCGTCGAACGTGCTGCCGCGTCCGGCGGGATCGCGTCGGCTGGCGAGCTGCCCGCGGCTGACGTACGCGTACACCGTCTCGGGCTTCACGCCGAGCCGCTCGGCCGCCTCGCGCGTGGTCAGCCGCTCTCCGTCCGCGGCGTGATCCTGATCCGTCATGAGGACACCGTACACACCCTGTACATGTATTGATTGAATCAATATTGACAGTGATGAAGTCAAGCATGGACAGTCGAATCAACTGAGGGAGGACACCAACCATGCAGAGCACCAACGGGGCAGCCGCGCCTCTCGACGTACCGCGCGGACTCGCGGGCGTCGTCGTCACCGACACCGCGCTCGGGGACGTCCGGGGGCGCGAGGGCTTCTACCACTACCGCCAGTACTCGGCCGTGGAGCTCGCGGAGAGCAGCAGCTTCGAGGACGTCTGGCATCTGATGTTCCACGGCCGGCTGCCGGAGGCCGCGCAGCGCGAGGCCTTCCTGGCGCGGACCGCGTCACTGCGCCGACTGCCCGACGACGTCCGGGCGGCACTGCCCGCCATCGCCCGTTCCTGCGCCCCGTCCGGCCCGCTCGCCGGACTGCGCACCGCGCTCTCACTGCTCGGAGCGTCGGCGGGGCTGCGGCCCGTGTACGACCTCGACGCCGAACGCCGCCGTGCCGACGCGCTCGCGGCCTGCGCCGCCGTGCCGACGCTGCTGACCGCGCTGTACCGGCTCGGCCGGGGACTCGAGCCGGTCGAACCGCGCGAGGATCTTCCGTACGCCGCCAACTACCTCTACATGCTGACCGGTTCCGAGCCGGACGCCGCCCGCGCGCGGGCGGTCGAGCAGTACCTCATCTCCACCGTCGACCACGGGTTCAACGCCTCCACCTTCACCGCCCGGGTCATCACCTCCACCGGTGCGGACCTCGTGGCCTGCCTGGTCGGCGCGGTCGGAGCGCTCTCGGGGCCGCTGCACGGCGGCGCGCCGAGCCGCGCGCTGGACACGCTCGACGCGATCGGCACACCGGAGCGCATCGACCCGTGGATCAGGGAACGGGTTCTCGCGGGGGAGCGGATCATGGGCTTCGGGCACCCGGTCTACCGCACGGAGGATCCTCGCTCACGCATGCTGCGCTCCATCGCCCGGAGCTTCGGCGGGCCGCTGGTCGACTTCGCGGTCGAGGTGGAGGCACGCGTCGAGGCGATCCTCGCGGAGCTGAAGCCGGGACGCGAACTGCACACCAATGTGGAGTTCTACGCGGGCGTGGTCATGGAGCTGTGCGGACTGCCGCGGGACATGTTCACTCCGACGTTCTGCGCGGCCCGGGTGGTCGGCTGGAGCGCCAACATCCTGGAACAGGCCGAGGACTCCAAGATCATCCGCCCGGCGGCGCGCTATGTGGGACCGCCGCCGCCCCAGCCGCTCCCGGCGGCCTCCTGACCCGCCCTATCCTGGGGCTCCGACCGATTTGAGAGCCTCGATCGAGAGCCCCGGAGGAGCCGTCTTGAGCCAGCCGCAGATCCCCGTCATCGTCCTCGCGGGCTTTCTGGGATCCGGCAAGACGACCTTGCTCAACCATCTGCTGCGGGCCGGCCGCGGGACTCGGATCGGCGCCATCGTCAATGACTTCGGGTCGATCGAGATCGACGCCATGACCGTGGCCGGCCAGCTCGGCGACTCCACGGTGTCCCTGGGCAACGGCTGTCTGTGCTGCGCGGTCGACGCGAGCGAGCTGGACGTATTCCTCGACAAGCTCACCCGGCCCGCCGCCCGGCTCGATGTGATCGTCATCGAGGCGAGCGGTCTCGCCGAGCCGCAGGAACTCGTCCGAATGCTCCTGGCCAGTGAGAACGACCGGATCGTGTACGGCGGCCTCGTCGAGGTCGTCGACGCCGCCGAGTTCGAGGCCACCCGCGAGCGGCACCCCGAGGTCGACCGGCATCTCGCCATTGCCGATCTGATCGTGCTCAACAAGGCGGACCGGATCGATGAGGCCGCCGGGCAACTGCTGCGCGAGCGGATCGAGGGGCTCGCCGAGGCCGCGGTGATCCCGGCGACGTACGGGCGCGTCGATCCCGAGCTGCTCTTCGAGTGCCGCCCGCGTGGCGAGCGCGTGGGCCAGCTGTCGTTCGAGGACCTCTACGACGAGCACGAGCAGGACGACCACGACCACGACGACCACGACGGCCATCTGCACGCCGCCTACGAGACCGTCTCGTTCACCGCCGCCGAGCCCCTCCACCCGCGCAGGCTGCTGGACTTCCTCGACTCACGGCCCGAGGGGCTCTACCGGATCAAGGGCTTCGTCGACTTCGGCGAGGCCGACCCCCGAAACCGGTACGCCGTCCACGCGGTCGGCCGCTTCCTCCGCTTCTACCCGGAGCCCTGGCCGGCGGGCGACACCGCAGAGCGGCAGACCCAGTTGGTCCTCATCGGATCCGGCACCGACACCGGCGCCCTGCTCGAAGAGCTCGGTGCCGCCCGGGTGACCGGACCGCAGGACGCCCCCGCCGAACACAGCATGTGGGGCGTCCTGCGATACGTGCCCGAACAGCAGGGCCCGGACGGCTACTTGCAGTGACCCCTTGTTCGACGGGAAGTAGGCGGTTCATAGGATCAACCCGTGACGACAGGGACAACGGGGTGGGTACCGCCGACCGGAACGGAACAACTGCTGTACGAGGCAAGGACGGCCGGCGGCCAGGAGGCGGGACTCGCCGTACTCTCGCGCGCCAGGCTGTTCCTGCCCGTCGGCCGGCTGTACGCGGACACCCCCGGTTCCACCGCCCCGCTCGTTCCCGTCAAGGACCCGCTGACCGGTCGGTGGGGCATCGCGGTGTTCACGGCGGGCATGCTGGCGCCCTGGCACCCGGAGTGGGTGCACCGGTCCACGACCCTCGCCGAGCTGGCCCGGGCATGGCCGAACGACAAGTGGCGGCTGGCCGTCAACCCGGGTACGCCGTGCGCCATCAGCGTCGACGCCAAGCGGTCCCACCGCAAGGCGTGGCTGAAGACAGCCGATGAGGCCGGCGGTCCACCGCGCGGCCTGCTGGTCACGCATTCCCACGGCCCGTCGCACGGCGCCCTGGCCCACGGTCTGGCCTGCGGCGCGCATCTGGCGCTGCACAACAGCGTCGCGTGGAACGAACTCGGCACGACGTACTTCGACTACCCCACGGACATCGGCACGCTGCGCGGCACCTGGAGGGTGAGGAACCGCGCCCAGTACCGCGACAAGCTCGCCGACCTGTACGAGGCCAGGCTCTCCGGCAGGGAGGAGGCCATCGCCCAGAGTGCCCGTGCCGGGCTGGCCGGACGCCTGGGCCGGCACCCCTCCGAAGAGGAGTGGCTGGACGACGTCACGCAGACCCTCATGACGCGCAGAGCGGACGAGGAGACCGTCGCCGAGGTCCGGGACACCGCGAGGCGGATCGCCCGCTACGAGGAGCGCTTCCGCGCCGACGGGGTGCTCGGCGCCGATGAACGCGTCGACTCGCTGGCCGCGTTCGACTACGGACGGATCATCACCTTCGTGCGGATGGGGCTCGGAGCCCGCCTGTGCGATCCGCAGGAGGCGGAGCAGGCGGTGCTGAAGGCGGGCAGGCTGAGCCGGGAGACGTACGCCTCGTGGAGCGCGTTCTCGGCGGCGTACTGCCTGGCGCGTGTACTCGCCTTCGACGAGGAGGAGTTCGGGCGGACGTACCAGGAGTCGGTCGTCCAGCACAGGATGCTCACCCAGGATCCGAACAGCCCGTACCGGAGCATTCCGTGGTCATGAACTGGATCCCTCCCACGGCGGTGGAGCGTCAGCTGTACGAAGCCGGGCTGCGCGGAGACATGGAGGCGCAACTGCGGGTGCTGGCGGCCGAGGAGCTCTTCATCGGGCAGCCCCGGCACGAGGTCGACGCCGAACCGGACATGATCCGCTGGCGTGCGGTCACGGATCCGGCGAGCGGAGGGCGCTGCAAACCCCTGCTCACCCGGGGCATGCTGCCGCCCTGGCACCCGGACTGGGTGTTCCACGAGGTGACGCTGGAGTGGGTGGCCGACTTCAGCTGGTCCGACCCGGCCCAGTGGCTCGCGGTCAACGGCGGTACCCCCGCCGCCGTACATCTGCCGGCCTCACCCCAGCACCGCGCGGTCTGGCGCCGCTACTACGCGGAGAACGACCGTACGACGGACAACCGGCTGACCGCACTGCACACCGGGCCGTTGTTCGGACCGCTCGCCTTCGGGCTGGCGTGCGGGGGACACCTCGCGGTGGCCAACGGCGTGCCGTGGAACGAGGTCGGCACCGTCTGCCGTGACTACACGACCGAGCGGCGCTCGCTGCGCCGGTCCTGGGGGCTGACCGACCACACCGGCTGGCAGCGGCAGACGGCAGCCCTGCTGGACTACTCCAACAGCCCGCCCGAGCCCGAGTTCGCACTCCAGGTCCGCGAACAGCTGCGCAGGAACCTGGGCGAGCCGCCGCCCCCCGACCTCTGGCGCGAAACCGCCGCCGGGTCGCTTCAGGACCGGTGCGCCCCGCCCCACATGGTCAAGGAGATGGAGGAACTGGTCCGCCGCATCATGCGCTACGAGGCCAGGTTCCGGGCCGACGGACTGCTCCCCGAGGACGGCTGGGTCGCCACGGCCTCGGCGTACGACTACGGGCGGGCGACCTGCCTGGCACGCTGGGGCCTGGCCGCCCGGTTCTGCAACCCACAGGAAGCGGAACAGGCGATCGTGCACGCGGGTGCGCTCAGCAAGGCCGCGTACCGCTCGTGGGGAGAGTTCTCGGCGGGCTATCTGCTGGGCAGGGTGCTGCGCTTCGACGACGAGGAGTACGGCTCGTTCTACGAGGGCGCGCTGACCGCCCACCGGCTCCTCATGGAGGACGAGGGCAGCCCCTGGCGGAACATCCCCTGGAGCTGAGCGCCCCTCCGCCGTGCCGGGATTCGGAGGTTCGGAGGGGCGCTACCACGACCTGGCCGCGCTTACGACGCAGGGCCCGCCAGCGACTCGACCGGCTTCGTCAGCGGCGTACCCGATCCGTCGCGCCGGGGATCGATCTCCGGGAGCTCCGACGGGCTGCCGTTCTTCTGCGCCGCGCGGGCGGGGGCCGCCCCCGCCCAGGCCAGCACCAGCACGTCCTCGCCCTTGAGGAACCGCTGGCAGCGCACACCGCCGGTCGCCCGGCCCTTGCGCGGGTACTGGTCGAACGGCGTGAGCTTGGCCGACGTCACCGAGTCGTCCAGTGCCCCCGTCGAGGCCGCGGCCGTGAAGACCACCGCGTCCGCCGCCGGGTCCACCGCGGTGAACGAGATCACCTCCGCGCCCTCGGCCAGCTTGATGCCCGCCATACCGCCTGCCGGGCGGCCCTGCGGCCTGACCTGCGACGCCTGGAAGCGCAGCAGCTGGGCGTCCGAGGTGATGAAGACCAGGTCCTCCTCGCCCGTGCGCAGCTCGACGCCGCCCACGATCCGGTCACCCTCCTTGAGGCCGATGACCTCCAGCTCGTCCTTGTTGGCCGGATAGTCCGGCACGACCCGCTTGACCACACCCTGGAGCGTGCCCAGCGCCAGGCCGGGCGAGGTCTCGTCGAGGGTGGTCAGGCAGATCACCGTCTCGTCCGCCTCCAGGGACAGGAACTCGGAGAGCTGCGCCCCACCCGACAGGTTCGGCGCCGAAGCGGTGTCCGGAAGCTGCGGGAGATCGATCACCGCGAGCCGCAGCAGCCGGCCCGCCGAGGTGACCACGCCCACGTCACCGCGCGCCGTCGCGGGCACCGCGGAGACGATCACGTCGTGCTTGGCGCGCTTGCCGCCGTCGCCCGGCAGCGGCTCCCCGGTGACCGTACGGGCCAGCAGCCCCGTCGAGGACAGCAGCACCCGGCACGGGTCGTCCGCCACCTCCAGCGGCACGGACGTCACCGCCGCGCCCGCGGACTCCAGCAGCACCGTGCGCCGCTCGGTGCCGAACTTCTTGGCCACCGCGGCCAGTTCGGAGGAGACGAGCTTGCGCAGCTCCGCGTCCGACTCCAGGATCCGGGTCAGCTCCGCGATCTCCGCGTTGAGCCGGTCGCGCTCGCTCTCCAGCTCGATCCGGTCGAACTTGGTGAGCCGACGCAGCGGCGTGTCCAGGATGTACTGCGTCTGGACCTCGCTGAGCGAGAAGTGCGCGATGAGCCGCTCCTTGGCCTGCGCCGAATTCTCGCTGGAGCGGATGAGACGGATGACCTCGTCGATGTCGAGCAGGGCGACGAGCAGGCCCTCGACCAGATGCAGCCGGTCGCTCTTCTTCCCGCGCCGGAACTCGCTGCGGCGCCGGACGACCTCGAAGCGGTGGTCGAGATAGACCTCCAGCAGTTCCTTGAGGCCCAGCGTCAGCGGCTGGCCGTCGACCAGCGCCACATTGTTGATGCCGAAGGACTCCTCCATCGGCGTCAGCTTGTAGAGCTGCTCCAGCACGGCCTCGGGAATGAAACCGTTCTTGATCTCGATGACCAGGCGCAGTCCGTGCGCACGGTCCGTGAGGTCCTTCACGTCCGCGATGCCCTGCAGCTTCTTCGAGCCGACCAGGTCCTTGATCTTCGCGATCACCTTCTCCGGGCCGACGGTGAAGGGCAGTTCGGTGACGACGAGGCCCTTGCGGCGCGCCGTCACGTCCTCCACGGTGGCCGTCGCGCGGATCTTGAAGGTGCCGCGGCCCGATTCGTACGCGTCCTTGATCCCGGACAGACCGACGATCCGGCCGCCGGTCGGCAGGTCCGGACCCGGGACGAAACGCATCAGCGTCTCGAGATCCGCGCCCGGGTGCTTGATCAGATGGCGCGCGGCGGCGATGACCTCGCCCAGATTGTGCGGCGGCATGTTCGTCGCCATGCCGACCGCGATGCCGGAGGCGCCGTTGACCAGGAGATTCGGGTAGGCCGCGGGCAGCGCCACGGGCTCCCGCTCCTGCCCGTCGTAGTTCGGCGCGAAATCGACCGTGTCCTCGTCGATCGACTCGGTCATCAGACTCGTCGCGTCGGCCATCCGGCACTCCGTGTACCGCATGGCGGCCGGAGGGTCGTCGTTGCCCAGCGATCCGAAGTTGCCGTGGCCGTCGACCAGCGGCAGGCGCATGGAGAAGGGCTGGGCCATGCGCACCAGCGCGTCGTAGATCGACGCGTCACCGTGCGGGTGGAGCTTGCCCATGACCTCGCCGACGACACGGGCACACTTCACATAGCCCCGGTCGGGGCGCAGCCCCATCTCGTTCATCTGGTACACGATCCGGCGGTGCACCGGCTTCATGCCGTCCCGGGCGTCCGGCAGGGCACGGGAGTAGATCACCGAGTACGCGTACTCGAGGAAGGAGCCCTGCATTTCGTCCACGACGTCGATGTCGAGGATCTTCTCCTCGAAGTCGTCGGGCGGCGGCGTCTTCGTGCTGCGGCGGGCCATCGCTGCTGCGGCTCCTTCACCAACATGATGTACGGGATCTGACGCGGACCATTGTGGACCGTCCCGCTGACAACGCCGACCGCGACCCGGAACAGAGGGCCGACCGCGACCCGGTACAGACGGCGGAAGCACCCGGAACTTCGCCAGGTGTCAGCACGCTTGCATACAGTGGCAGGACATCCTGCAACGCGATCGAAGGGACGACATGCCCATGGGTCACACGGCCACAGCTGAGGCCGGCTCCGGCGGCCTGACAGCGACCGAGCACCGCCTGGCCAACGGCCTTCGCGTGGTGCTCTCCGAGGACCACCTGACCCCGGTCGCCGCGGTCTGCCTCTGGTACGACGTCGGCTCGCGCCACGAGGTCAAGGGGCGTACGGGCCTGGCTCACCTCTTCGAGCACCTGATGTTCCAGGGCTCCGCGCAGGTGCCGGGCAACGGCCACTTCGAGCTGGTGCAGGGAGCGGGCGGCTCGCTCAACGGCACCACCAGTTTCGAGCGCACCAACTACTTCGAGACCATGCCCGCCCACCAGCTGGAGCTCGCGCTCTGGCTGGAGGCCGACCGCATGGGTTCGCTGCTCGCCGCGCTGGACGACGAGTCCATGGAGAACCAGCGGGACGTCGTCAAGAACGAGCGCCGCCAGCGCTACGACAACGTTCCGTACGGCACGGCCTTCGAGAAGCTCACCGCGCTCGCCTACCCGGAGGGCCACCCGTACCACCACACCCCGATCGGCTCGATGGCCGACCTGGACGCGGCGACGCTGGAGGACGCGCGGAACTTCTTCCGTACGTACTACGCGCCGAACAACGCGGTGCTCTCGGTCGTCGGCGACATCGACCCGGCGCGGACCCTCGCCTGGATCGAGAAGTACTTCGGCTCCATCCCCCTGCACGACGGCAAGCAGCCGCCGCGCGACGGCACGCTGCCCGAGATCATCGGGGAGCAGCTGCGCGAGGAGATCCGCGAGGACGTCCCGGCCCGGGCCCTGATGGCCGCCTACCGGCTGCCGCACGACGGCACGCGCGCGTGCGACGCCGCCGACCTGGCGCTCACCGTGCTCGGCGGAGGCGAGTCGTCCAGGCTCCACAACCGTCTGGTGCGCCACGACCGGACGGCCGTCGCCGCCGGCTTCGGTCTGCTGCGCCTCGCGGGAGCGCCCTCGCTCGGCTGGCTGGACGTGAAGACGTCCGCCGGCGTCGAGGTGCCGGACATCGAGGCCGCCGTCGACGACGAGCTGGCCAGGTTCGCCGCCGAGGGCCCCACCGCCGAGGAGATGGAGCGGGCGCAGGCCCAGCTGGAGCGCGAGTGGCTGGACCGTCTCGGCACGGTCGCGGGCCGCGCCGACGAACTGTGCCGGTACGCCGTGCTCTTCGGCGACCCCCAGCTGGCGCTCAGCGCCGTCCAGCGCGTCCTCGACATCACCGCCGAGGAGGTGCAGGCGGTCGCCAAGGCTCAGCTGCGCCCGGACAACAGGGCGGTGCTCGTGTACGAGCCCGTCCAAGCAGCTGACGCCACCGAGGACAACGACGACGCAGAGGGAGCGGACCAGTGACCGACGCTGCCGTGACCATGGACTTCCATCCGCAGCCGCAGGCCGGCGAGGCCAAGCCGTGGACCTTCCCCGCTCCCGACCGCGGCACGCTCGACAACGGTCTGACCGTTCTGCGCTGCCACCGCCCCGGCCAGCAGGTCGTGGCGGTCGAGATCTTCCTCGACGCTCCCCTGGACGCCGAGCCGGAGGGTCTGGACGGCGTCGCGACGATCATGGCGCGGGCGCTCTCGGAGGGCACCGACAAGCACACGGCGGAGGAGTTCGCCGCGGAGCTGGAGCGGTGCGGCGCCACGCTCGACTCGCACGCCGACCACCCAGGCGTCCGGGTCTCCCTCGAGGTGCCGGTCTCCCGGCTCCCCAAGGCCCTCGGCCTGCTCGCCGAGGCGCTGCGCGCCCCGCTCTTCGCCGACAGCGAGGTCGAGCGGCTCGTACGCAACCGGCTGGACGAGATCCCGCACGAGACGGCGAACCCGGGCCGCCGCGCCGCCAAGGAGCTCTCGAAGGAGCTCTTCCCGGCCTCCTCGCGGATGTCGCGGCCCCGCCAGGGCATCGAGGAGACCGTCGAGCGGATCGACTCCGCCGCCGTCCGCGCCTTCTACGAGGCGCATGTCCGGCCCGCCGCGACCACCGCCGTGATCGTCGGTGACCTCTCCGGTGTCGATCTGGACGCCGTGCTCGCGGACACGATCGGCGACTGGACCGGTGACGCGGCCGAGAGCCGTCCCGTGCCGCCGATCACCGCCGACGACAACGGCCGCGTCGTCATCGTCGACCGCCCCGGCGCCGTCCAGACGCAGCTGCTGATCGGCCGGATCGGTCCGGACCGGCACGACCAGGTCTGGGCGGCCCAGGTCCTCGGCACGTACTGCCTGGGCGGCACCCTCACCTCGCGCCTGGACCGCGTCCTGCGCGAGGAGAAGGGATACACGTACGGAGTGCGTGCCTTCGGCCAGGTGCTGCGCTCCGGAGCCCCCACGTCCCCGGGAGGGGCCACGGGCGCCGCGATGCTGGCCATCAGCGGTTCCGTCGACACCCCGCACACCGGCCCGGCGCTGGACGACCTCTGGAAGGTGCTGCGCACCCTCGCCGCGGAGGGACTGACGGACGCGGAGCGCGATGTCGCCGTACAGAACCTGGTGGGCGTCGCCCCGCTGAAGTACGAGACGGCGGGATCCGTCGCGGGCACGCTCGCCGACCAGGTCGAGCAGCACCTCCCGGACGACTTCCAGACGCAGTTGTACGCGCGCCTGGCCGAGACCGGCACGGTCGAGGCGACGGCCGCGGCCGTCAGCGCCTTCCCGGTGGACCGGCTCGTCACGGTCCTCGTCGGGGACGCCGCCGAGATCGAGGAGCCGGTCAAGGCCCTCGGAATCGGTGAAGTGACCGTTGTCACGGGCTGATTGACCGCCGGGCGATCCGGCGGACCGGGAAGGCCCCGTTGGCCACACGCCAACGGGGCCTTCCCCTATGTCCGTTTTATTGGAGAGGCGGGGTGTCTGCCCTGTGGCGTGCACTACAAAACGGCGTGTCTGTTTGGTGATTGAACGAAGATCGGCTTAGCGTCTTTTGCGCTGTCCGCCAGTTGCACCAGCCGCACCCGCGGCATCGGTCAGCCATCGCCGAGTCCCCGTCGGGCGCGAGCCTGGGGAGCCGGGGACCCACACGTCCCCCTGGGGTGAATCGGACGCCTTCGCATCCGTGCGGAGGGGCCCGTAGGAGACCTTCCTGCTCCGAACCCGTCAGCTAACCCGGTAGGCGAGAAGGAAGGAAAGGATCAGCCACTACATGGCGTTCACCCGTGCCACCGGGAAGCATCGTGGTCCGAGCCGGCTGTCGCGCAAGAGCGCGGGTGTCGCATCGGTCGCGGCCCTCGCCACCACCGGCGTCATCGGAACCCTCGCCTCCCCGGCGCTCGCCGCCGACGCGGACAGCTCTCCCACCGAGGACACCGGCCTCACCCAGGCGATCGCCGTCGACGACTCGCTCGCCGAGCAGATCGACGCCCAGGCCGCCGCCCAGCAGGAGGAGGCCGCCCTCGCCGCCGCCCAGGCGAAGGCCGAGGCCGAGGCGAAGCGCAAGGCCGAGGCCCGCGCCAAGGAGGCCCGCGAGGCCCGTGAGCGCGCCGCCCGCGAGGCAGAGCGCAAGCGGCTGATGTCCTACAACCTCCCGGTCGCCGGCTCGTACGTCAGCACGAGCTACCACGCCGGCGGCGGGCAGTGGTCCTCCGGCAGCCACACCGGCGTCGACTTCCACGCCGCGTCCGGCACGCAGGTCGTCGCCGTCGGCATGGGCACGGTCGTGGAGGCCGGCTGGGGCGGTGCGTACGGCAACAACATCGTGATCCGGATGCACGACGGCACGTACACCCAGTACGGCCATCTCTCGTCCATCGGCGTCTCGGTCGGCCAGACCGTCACCCCGGGCCAGCAGATCGGCCTCTCCGGGTCGACCGGCAACTCGTCCGGCCCGCACCTCCACTTCGAGGCCCGCACGAGCCCCGACTACGGCTCGGACATCGACCCGGTCGCGTATCTGCGTTCGCACGGCGTCAGCGTATGACCCCTCGGACGACCCCTCGCGCATGACGAAGGCCCCGGCTCGGTACGGATCGAGCCGGGGCCTTCGGCGTATTCAGGCCAAAAGATATCCACGGATTCTCGTTTGCCATCCGAAATTCCGGCCCGCTGCAATAGAGTCACTGAACAGGCGTCGCTCGACTGGGTTTCGCGCGAATTAAGGCGGAGGTTCGGTATGCGCATTCCTGCGCGCTCGGTATGCACGGCGATCCGCGACGACATCGTCTCCGGTGTCTTCGAGCGCGGCAGCCGGCTCACCGAGGAGCAGCTGGCGCGCCGCTACGGCGTATCACGCGTCCCCGTGCGCGAGGCGCTGCGCACGCTGGAGTCGGAGGGCTTCGTCGTCACGCGCCGGCACGCGGGCGCGTGTGTCGCCGAGCCCACCGAGCAGGAGGCCGTCGACCTGCTGGAGATCAGGATGCTGCTGGAGCCGCTGGGCGCGGCGCGGGCCGCCCAGCGGCGCACGGAGGCCCATCTCAAGGTGCTGCGTGGCCTGGTCAGACTGGGCCAGGAGCGGGCCCGGCGGGGCCAGGGCGAGGATCTGCGCTCGCTCGGCGGGTGGTTCCACGAGACCCTCGCCCAGGCATCCGGCAGCCCCGGGCTCACCGCGCTTCTCACCCAGCTCCGGCACAAGATCGCCTGGATGTACTCCGTCGAGCCGCCCGCCCGGCCGGTCGAGTCCTGGGCCGAGCACGGCGCGATCGTGGACGCGGTGGCGCGCGGCGACGCCGAGCGGGCCCGGGCGCTCACCTCGATGCACGCCGAGCGGGCCACGAGCGCGCACCGGTTGCGCATCCCGGTGGGCGTGAGGGCTTCGCAACACTCTGTAAACACGACAGGCGACGGAAATTAACAAAAGCGCCGTATACAAAGAGCAGCTATTTATGGGTGGCCTGTTCTTCGCTGCCCTGGTGACGGATGCGCGGATAAACGAAGAAGCCGCGGCCCGATAATTCAGGGCCGCGGCTCCGCCGCGAATTCGAGGGGGACTCAGACGGTCTCGGGGAGCTCCTCGAGACCCTCGGCGACCAGCTTCGCCAGACGGTCGAGGGCGGCGTCCGCGCCGTCCGCGTCCGAGGCGAGCACGATCTCCTCGCCGCCCTGCGCGCCCAGGCCCAGCACGGCGAGCATCGAGGCGGCGTTGACCGGTGCACCGTCGGCCTTGGCGATCGTCACCGGGACGCCGGAGGCCGTGGCGGCACGAACGAAGATGGAGGCGGGGCGGGCGTGCAGGCCCTCGGCCCAGCCGACATTGACGCGGCGCTCAGCCATGGTGTTGCCCTTCGAAGTCTCAGCGGTTGTCTAGACCAGTCTCTCATGGGTTGCGGAGTGCTCCCGAACCGGCCTCCGGTCCGGGTGCGCCCGCCGGCCGGCCCTCTGGGGGTGCCCCCAGCCTGCCCCGGCGCATCCGGGTTCGCGACCGGTGTCCTGGCCGTACTCTTGCCCCATGCAGACCCCGTCGGATCACGCGTACCCCGACCACTGGGAAGCCGACGTGGTGCTGCGTGACGGTGGCACCGCGCGCATCAGGCCCATCACCACCGAGGATGCCGAGCGGCTCGTCAGCTTCTACGAGCAGGTCTCGGACGAGTCGAAGTACTACCGCTTCTTCGCGCCCTACCCGCGGCTCTCCGCGAAGGACGTGCACCGGTTCACTCACCACGACTACGTGGACCGGGTGGGACTCGCCGCGACGGTGGGCGGCGAGTTCATCGCGACCGTCCGCTACGACCGCATCAACGCCGACGGCATGCCGGCGTCGGCGCCCGCCGACGAGGCCGAGGTCGCCTTTCTGGTGCAGGACGCCCACCAGGGCAGGGGCGTTGCGTCCACCCTGCTGGAGCACATCGCGGCGGTCGCACGGGAGCGGGGCATCCGGCGGTTCGCGGCGGAGGTGCTGCCCGCGAACAACAAGATGATCAAGGTCTTCACGGACGCCGGGTACACACAGAAGCGCAGTTTCGAGGAGGGGTCCGTCCATCTCACACTCGACCTCGAACCGACGGCCAGGTCGCTCGCTGTGCAGCGCGCGCGGGAGCAGCGGGCCGAGGCGCGGTCGGTGCAGCGGCTGCTCGCGCCCCGGTCGGTGGCCGTGATCGGGGCAGGCCGAGCGCCCGGCGGAGTGGGCCGTACGGTGCTGCGCAATCTGCTCGAAGCCGGGTACACCGGGCGAACGTACGCGGTGAATCGCGCCCTCGTCCCGGACATGAACGAGCTGGACGGCGTGCCCGCCTTCCGATCGGTCGCGCAGATCGTCGCGGAGACCGGCGAGCCTGTCGACCTCGCGGTCGTCGCCGTACCGGCCGAACGAGTGCCGGAGGTCGTCGCCGACTGCGGCGAGCACGGGGTGCAGGGCCTGGTCGTGCTGGCCGCCGGGTACGCGGAGAGCGGTGCGCAAGGACTCGATCGGCAGCGGGAACTGGTGCGGCAGGCCCGCTCCTACGGAATGCGGATCATCGGGCCCAACGCGTTCGGGATCATCAACACGGCGGACGCCGTCGGGCTGAACGCGTCGCTCGCGCCGGAGAGCCCGGCGCACGGGCGGATCGGGCTGTTCACCCAGTCCGGTGCGATCGGCATAGCGCTCCTCAGCGGGCTGCACCGGCGCGGTGCCGGGCTGTCCTCGTTCATCTCGTCCGGCAACCGCGCCGACGTCTCCGGGAACGACTTCCTGCAGTACTGGTACGAGGATCAGGACACCGACGTCGTCCTGCTCTACCTCGAATCGATCGGCAACCCGCGGAAGTTCACCCGGCTCGCCCGGCGTACGGCGGCGGTCAAGCCGGTCGTGGTGGTCAAGGGCGCGCGGCACAGCGGCAGCGCGCCGCCCGGGCACGCGGTGCCGGTGACGCGGATTCCCCATGAGACGGTGGCGGAGCTGCTACGGCAGGCGGGCGTCATCCGGGTGGACACGGTCACCGAACTCGTCGACGCGGGGCTGCTGCTGGCCGGGCAGCCGCTGCCCGCCGGCCCGCGGGTGGCGATCCTCGGCAACTCCGAGTCGCTCGGCCTGCTGACGTACGACGCCTGCCTCACGGAGGGGCTGCGGCCGCTGCCGCCGCGCGACCTGACGACGGAGGCGACGCCGCAGGACTTCTGCGACGCGCTGGTGGCAGCGCTTCGGGACGAGGCGTGCGACGCGGTGGTCGTCAACGCGATCCCCTGGGTCGGGGACAACGGCGTCACGGAATCCGGCGACGGTGAGGTCCTGGCCGCGGCGCTGCGCGCCGCCGCCGCGACGGCCCCGGCGAAGCCGGTCGTCGTCGTCCACGTCGAACTCGGCGGACTGGCCGAGGCGCTCTCCGCGGCGACGAGTTCGGCGCCTCCACGCCCGTCAGCCGGCCCGGGAGCCGATGCCGACACCCTCGCCGCCCAGGCGCGCGGGCCCTTGCCCGCACCGCAGTCGAGCGCCCGGCCCCCGGCGGGCCCCGGGCCCCGCACCGGTCCGGCCGCACCGGTGCGGCCGGACCCGTTCCCGGCCGGTGCCACGACGCCCGGAGAGACCCACCCGGAGCGCGGACCGGTCGCCGACCGCTGGATTCCGGCATATCCGGCAGCCGAGCGTGCCGTGCGGGCGCTGGCCGAGGCCGTGCGGTACGCACAGTGGCGGCGGGATGCCGCCGAGCCGGGGAAGGTGCCGCAGTACGAGGACATCGACGAGAGCGGGGCCGCCACGCTCATCGAGCGGCTGCTCGACGGAGTCCCGGGGGACCGGGGCGTCACCCTCGCGGACGACGACACGAGGGAGTTGCTCGGGCGGTACGGGATCGCCGTACGGCCGGTACGGCCCGCGCCCACCCCCGACGCGGCCGCCCACGCCGCAGCCCGGCTCGGCTACCCCGTCGCCCTCAAGACCACCGCCCCGCACCTGCGTCACCGGGCCGACCTCGGCGGCATACGCCTGGACCTCGCCGATGAGCACCAAGTGCGCCAGGCGTACGCCGAGTTGACCGATACCTTCGGAAAGTCCGAGGAGCTCGAGCCCGTCGTGCAGGCGATGGTCCCCCGCGGTGTGGACACCGTGGTCCGCGCCGCCATCGACCCGGCCGTCGGCGCCGTGCTGTCCTTCGGACTCGCCGGCCCCGCCACGGAACTGCTCGGCGACACCGCCCACCGCCTCGTCCCCGCCACCGACCGCGACGCCGCCGAGCTCATCCGGTCCGTCCGGACCGCCCCGCTCCTCTTCGGCTGGCGCGGCTCTGCGCCTGTCGACGCCGCCGCCCTCGAAGAACTGCTCCTCCGTGTCTCCCGGCTGGTCGACGACCATCCGGAAGTGGTCGCCATCAGTCTCGAACCGGTCGTGGTCGCCGAGCACGGCCTCTCGGTGCTCAGCGCCTCGGTACGGCTCGCCCCGCCACCGCCCCGCACCGACCTCGGCCCGCGGAGGCTACCCAGCTACTGACCGGCTGAGCGGCCCGGACCGGCCGGACAGGGCCTGCGGGCCCTCGGAACCCGGGCGCGCGGTGTCGCGTCGCGATGGCTGTCTCCCCGGGAGCTTCGCCCGGGGTGCCCCAGCTGCGTCGGATCGTCGCGCGCAGCACCTCCCCCACAGCCCTTCGGACGTGGGGGTGCCCCCAGCGCTCTTCTCCCGCGCCTTGCCATGCTCGGCCCTCGTACCTCCCCCTCGGCCGGAGGCCTGGGGGACCCCCACCTTCACCCGCGCTCCCAGGTCCCGAGGCCCCGTAGGATGGAGCCCATGGCGAAGACCGGTACGACGACCCAGGGGCTGCGCGCGGCGATCGAGCGCAGCGGCTACTACCCGGCTCTCGTGGCCGAAGCGGTGGAGGCCGCTGTCGGCGGCGAGCAGATCGCGTCGTATCTGGTCCATCAGGAGACCACGTTCGACGCCAACGAGGTCCGCCGCCATGTCACCGTCCTCGTCCTGACCAGCACCCGCTTCATCGTCAGCCACACCGACGAGCAGGCCGCCGACGGCAGCTCCCCGACTCCGTACGCGACGACCTCCACCGAGTCGGTCAAGCTCGGCCGGATCTCGTCGGTCGTCGTCAGCCGTGTCGTCGCCAACCCCGAGTCGTACACCCCGGGCACCCTGCCCCGCGAGGTCGTCCTCACCATCGGCTGGGGCGCGGTCTCCCGTATCGACCTGGAGCCCGCCGCCTGCGGCGACCCCAACTGCGACGCCGACCACGGCTACACCGGAAACTCCACGGCCGACGATCTCAGCCTGCGTGTCAGCGAGGCCGGCGACGGCCCGGAGACGGTCCGGCAGACGCTCGCCTTCGCGCAGGCACTCTCCGAGGCCACGGCCGCCACGGCGACCACCCGCTGATGACCCAGACCTACTGGCCCGAGGACCCCGCCCCGCTCGCCCTCGACTCGGCACCCGTGCCCGCGTACGGCTCCGCCTCGCTCGCCGATCTGCTGCCGACGCTCGCCGCCGGCCAGGGCGTCCCGGGCCTGCACTCCGCCATCCCGGAGATCACTCCCGCGGACCGCAACTGCGTCTTCCTGATCGACGGCCTGGGCTGGGAGCAGCTAAGGGACCACCCCGACGACGCGCCCTACCTCACCTCGCTCCTCGCCACCTCGTGCGGCGGCACCGGACGGCCCCTCACCGCCGGATTCCCCGCCACCACCGCGACCTCACTCGCCTCCTTCGGCACCGGCCTGCCGCCCGGCGCGCACGGCCTGCCCGGCTACACCGCCCGCAACCCGGAGACCGGCGAGCTGATGAACCAGCTGCGCTGGAGGCCGTGGACCTCGCCGCGCGTCTGGCAGCCGTACCCGACGGTCTTCCAGCTGGCCGACGAGGCCGGTGTGCACACCGCGCAGGTGTCGTCCCCAGCCTTCCAGGACACCCCCCTCACCAAGATCGCGCTGAGCGGCGGGACGTTCCACGGCAGGCTCACCGGCGAGGAACGGATGGACTTCGCGGCGGAGCAGCTCGCCGCCGGCGACCGTTCCCTCGTCTACACGTACTACAGCGAGCTCGACGGCAAGGGGCACCGCTTCGGCGTCGACTCCGACGCGTGGCGCGGCCAGCTGATGTACGTCGACCGCCTGGTGCAGCGCCTCGCCGAACAGCTTCCGCCGCGCACCGCCCTCTACGTCACCGCCGACCACGGCATGATCGACATCCCCTTCGACGAGGACTCGCGGATCGACTTCGACGAGGACTGGGAGCTGCGCGCCGGTGTCGCCCTGCTGGGCGGCGAGGGCCGGGCCCGCCATGTCTACGCCGTCCCGGGCGCCGAGGCCGATGTGCTCGCCGTCTGGCGCGAGGTGCTCGGCGACCGGTTCTGGGTGGCGAGCCGGGACGAGGCGATCGCGGCAGGCTGGTTCGGGCCCCAGGTCGACGACCGCGTCCACCGGCGCATCGGGGACGTCGTCGCCGCGGCGAGCGACGATGTCGTGATCACCGCCTCGGTGAACGAGCCGAACGAGTCCGCGATGGTCGGAATGCACGGTTCCATGACCCCCGTCGAGCAGCTCGTCCCGCTCCTCGAAGTACGCTCGTAAACCCCCGCCCCCGTCGCGCACAACTGAAAGGCCGTCAGATCCCTATGTCCGAGCTGGTGTTCTTCTCCGGAACGATGGACTGCGGAAAGAGCACCCTCTCACTAGGGAATCCGCCATGCACTGGCGCTGCCCGCCCGATGACCCGAAAGGTCACTGCTTCCTGATGTCCGAACTGGTCTTTTTCTCAGGCACCATGGACTGTGGGAAGAGCACACTGGCGCTGCAAATTACCCACAACCGCTCAGCCCGCGGCCTCCAGAGCGTGATTTTCACCCGCCAGGACCGCGCTGGCGAGGGCAAGCTTTCGTCTCGACTGGGCCTGGTGACCGCCGCGGTCGAGGTGACCGACGCGATGGACCTTTATGCGTACGTGGTCGGTGAGCTGTCCCAGGGTGGGAGAGCGGACTACGTGATCGTGGACGAGGCCCAGTTCCTGGCATCAGAGCAGATCGACCAGTTGGCCAGGATCGTGGATGACCTCGACATGGACGTCTTCGCCTTCGGGATCACGACGGACTTCCGCACGAAGCTCTTCCCGGGCTCGCAGCGCCTCATCGAACTCGCGGACCGCATAGAGCAGCTCCAGGTCGAGGCGCTGTGCTGGTGCGGCGCACGTGCTACCCACAACGCCCGTACCGTCGACGGGGAGATGGTTGTCGAGGGCGAACAGGTCGTCGTGGGCGACGTCAACCGCCCCGTAGAGGTTGGCTACGAGGTCCTGTGCCGGCGCCACCACCGACGCCGAATGACATCAGCCTCTGCACGCGCCGCCGCCCTTTCCCCGGACGTCCTCCCGGTCAATCGTGCCTGATTGACCGGCTGCGTACTCCTCGCTGCTCAGGAAGTGGCAAACCTGTCGATCGAACTCCATCAATCGTTTGGCTGCACCTGCACAGGCCGCGAGGAACGCCGACCATGTCCATCGGCTCCACGACGCTCGGCACGTCGGAGTGAGCTTCCTTTGTGATGCCAGTCGGGGAGCTCAGGCGACATGGATAAGCCCCCAGTCGTGCGGTTGGGGGCTCCTCGCTGGTGGGCACGGGGACCGCCGACATCTGCTTTGTAAGTTCGTCCAACCAGCCATGAGCACGGGCCCCGCGTGGCCAGCTCGCCCAGGAAGCGGCCCATGCATCCGTCGGGATGCTCCTGCGTGCATGACGTTGCCGTCAACGGCTGCCATCAGCCAACGGCAGCCCCTGGAGAACATGCCTCAGCACACGCGGCTCCGGAGGGCATGGTCGATCGGTGTTCCGTTTAGGCCCTGAGCTCACATGCGTGTTCTTGAGATCACACGGATGGGAATCTCACTCGCTGCTCACTCGGGGCGATCGCCACCCCAGGAGAGTTCGGTGCGGTCCCGGTCCCTTATGGACGTTTCACCTCGGTGTGAAGCGCTGGTCGCTCCCGCCTGCAGAGCGCTTCCGAGGCCTTTCAGCAGGGACACCCGTACGCCCCCAGCGGCGGCCGCTGGGCTCCCGACACTCCGGGCGTCCGGCGGCAACTCCGCGGGCGTGTACCCGACGCCCCCGACTCCGTCAAGTCCCGAGTTCTCGGGACGTGACGGAGTCGTGCCCCCGCAGGCCCACTGGACGTGCGGGCCTCACCGGACAAAGACACGAGGCCGCATGGTAAGGCAGAAATCCTCAGCGAGGATTCCCCCTCCCCGAACCGCCGGCCATCCGCACGGCGGTCCCGGTCGGACCCCATCCACCGACCCCCACCCCGCACTCCCGAGGCAGGGGCAGGAAAACCCCTCGGTATCATCAGGAAAAGACCCATGACTCGCGACATCTACACCCACGCCGACGCCAAGCCCAAGCGGCGGAACTCCCGCATCGCGACGGTCGTCGTCTCGACCGCGCTGCTCTCCGGGGCTGCCGTTCTTCCGGCATCCGCCGCGACGTCGGCCCTGAGCCACCCCACGGCCGCGCCAACCGTCGTTACCGACGACAGCGGCGAGGGCTACTCCACTGACGGCATCCCCGTCACCGACCCCGGCACCGGCTACACCAGTGACGCCCTCACCGACGGTTACGGCGACGGAATCTTCGTCAACGAGTGCGGCACCGTCTACTGCGACGACAGCTTCGGCCCCCACGACGGCATCCCCGAACCCGGCAGCGCCTTCAGTGACGCCGCCACCCCCGATGGCGCCAACCTCTTTGATGAGACGGTTACCGTCGACGAGGAAGAGACGGTCATCGTCGACGAGTGGGAGGAGTGACCACCCCACGCCTGCGGCCCGGACGGTCCGCGACCCTCCGGGCCACAACGGCGGTGGGGATCTGCACGACCTCCATCCCACCCGCATCGGTCACCTTCAGCGGCCCCGACCGGCCCAGCACGGCCCTGGGCCCCGCGTCCGGCTCCCAGATGGCTCCCAAAACGGGGTCGCACAACAAGTCAGGGCCGGTGCTGGTCTCCCAGTACCGGGCACGACCTGGTGTTTCTCTGTCGGGGGGCGGGATTTGAACCCACGACCTCTTCGTCCCGAATAATGTGCGGAAAGATCGCTGACCTGCATCACTTGACTTCTATGCAGGTCAGGGCGTTGGTACGAGTTGGTTCCCGTGGGCGGCGATCCGCACGGTTTTCTTGATCCACTCCCCGCTCACTCCCCAGGGCGGATCCATCTGGTGGCCGAGGTCCTCAAGCTGCACAGGGAGAAGTTCCCGCCCGTGACCGTCACGCTGCCCTGGCTGCGGCCTGACGGCCCGCTCGTCACCAAGCGGCTGCTGTTCACACGCATGCATAGACGGCGGTGGGGTGGTCCGCCGAACCGACTTCAACACGCGCGTGTGGAAGCGGGCGCTCGTGGCGGCCGGCGTCATCCCCGAGCCGAAGCCCGGCGAGCGGCACCAGGCCGTTCGCGAGCACGGCATGCACGCGCTCCGGCACTTCTATGCCTCAGTACTGCTGGATGCTGGGGAGAACATCAGGGCCCTGAGCGCGTACCTCGGGCACACCGACCCCGGCTTCACGCTGAGGGTCACGCACCTCATGCCGAGCAGCGAGGGGCGGACCCGGAAGGCCGTGGACAGCATGTACGACGCCACCGATGCGGCGCCGGGCAAACCATAGACAGCCCAGGGCCGGTGAGACGCCTCCGGGGCCGACGGTCGGGTGACCGTCAGCCCCGGAGTGTCGCTCGCGGCCAGAGCGGGACGGTTGTCAGTGGTGGTTGTCGGCCGCTCCGGGTCACTCTGTCCGCACGTGGTCCACGGCAGCCAGACGCCCATTTTCGGGAAGGTGGGCGGGGTGCATGCCACCCGACCTGTGCTTCGTCACCTGGCAGCGGTCGCCGCGTATCCGGTCATATCCCGTACCCCCACTCTCGCTTTCCCGCTCATGAGCCGGACGCCGCCGAACGCGAAACGCGCACATTTCTGTACGATTTGCCCGCCATTGACTGGTGTGCGATACCTGGAGAGGGGCTTTCGAGGAGGGGGCAGTGATCGCCTGGGAACCCTGCCGGCCGTCCTGGAAGAGGCAGTGCCATGACCGGAGCGCACGAGGCCGCGGGGCGATTGATCACCGGACGCTACCGGCTTCTGCGCCGGCTCGGCGCCGGGGGCATGGGATGGGTGTGGCTCGCCTATGACCAGGAACTGGCCTGCGAGGTCGCGCTCAAGGAGATCGCTCTACCGCACGGCCTCACGGATCGCGAGGTAAGCGCCCGGGTCGCCAGGGCCCGCGGCGAGGCCCGGCACGCCGCCCGGCTGCGCGACCACCCCCATGTCGCCACCGTGCACGACATCGTGGAGGAAGACGGCCTGCCGTGGATCGTCATGACGTACCTCCCCGGCGCCACCGACCTGGAGGCGGTGGTGCGCGAGCACGGGCCGCTGCCACCCGCCGAGGTGGCCCGGATCGGGCTGGCTGTCCTGGACGCCCTGCTGGAGGGCCACGGACTCGGCGTCCTGCACCGGGACGTCAAACCTGCCAACATCCTGCTGACCAGCCCCGACCCGCGGCCCGGGTACCGCACCAGGGGCGGGCAGGTGCAGCTGACCGACTACGGCATCTCGCTGGAGCTGAGCTCCGGCGAGCCGCGCCTGACCGCCACCGCCGAGATCCTCGGGACCCCGCGCTTCATGGCCCCGGAACGAGCCCGCGGCGAGCCGCCCACCCCGGCCTCCGACCTGTATGGGCTCGGCGCGACCTTGTATTTCGCGCTCGAGGGGACCGGGCCCTTCGAGCGCGACACCGACTACGCCACGATGGCCGCCCTGCTCTTCGAGGAGCCCACCCCGCCCAGGCGAGCAGAGGAGCTGGCCCCGGTCGTGCTCGGGCTGCTTGCCAAGGACCCCGGACAGCGCATGTTCGGCGACGAGGCATCCCGCCGACTGGCGCAGATCGCCGCCGCGCCCCACCTTCCCCCTTCGCCACCAACGCCCCTCCCGGAAGAGGAGCCGCCGCCCAAGCGGGCACCCACCGTGAAATCACCAGTCCCCCAGGAACCGGCCCCGCGGCCCCCGGTGTTTGCTGCGCACAGCCAGCTGGCCGCCTCGCCGACCGAGTCCATGCCGCCCACTGGGCCGGTGGAACCGATCGGCCCGCCCCCAGGAGAAGGCGGCGCGACCCGGCCGGGGCCCGGCCCGCCGGGATCCAGGCGCCGGCTGACCAAGCTCATCGCGGGGGCGGTGCTGGCGGCACTGGCCGCGGGAGGCAGCGCCATATACCTGACACAGTCCGGCTCCCCGAGCCCTGAACCCACCGTCACCGCTCCCACCACCGCCCCACCCACCACTCCGCCGGCCACCACTGTCCCGCCCACCACTGTCCCGCCCACCACTGCGCCACCCATCGCCCCGACATCCGTGACCTCGATCCGGGTCGGGAACGAGCCAGCGGGCGTGGCGGTGTCCCCGGACGGGCGCCGGGTCTATGCGGTCAACTACGGCTCGGACTCGGTATCGGTGATCGACACCGCCGCGAACCGCACCGTGGGCAGCCCCATCCCCGTCGGCAACCTCCCGGGGGGCGTGGCGGTGTCCCCGGACGGGCGCCGGGTCTACGTGGTCAACTACGGCTCGGACTCGGTATCGGTGATCGACACCGCCGCGAACCGCACCGTGGGCAGCCCCATCCCCGTCGGTACGGACCCGTCGGAGGCGGCGGTGTCCCCGGACGGGCGCCGGGTCTACGTGACCAACGGCATCTCGGGCTCGGTGTCGGTGATCGACACCGCCGCGAACCGCACCGTGGGCAGCCCCATCCCCGTCGGCGAGTCTCCGCGCGGGGTGGCGGTGTCCCGGGACGGGCGCCGGGTCTACGTGGCCAACGATGGCGGCTCATACTCGGTGTCGGTGATCGACACCGCCGCGAACCGCACCGTGGGCAGCCCCATCCCCGTCGCCTCCGGTGCGTCCGGGCTGGCGGTGTCCCCGGACGGGCGCCGGGTCTACGTGACCGACAACGGCATCTCGGGCTCGGTGTCGGTGATCGACACTGCCACGAACCGCACCGTGGGCAGCCCCATCCCCGTCGGGGCGCAGCCGGGGAGCGTGGCGGTGTCCCGGGACGGGCGCCGGGTCTACGTGACTAACTACGCCTCGGACTCGGTATCGGTGGTCGACACTGCCACGAACCGCACTGTGGGCAGCCCCATCCCCGTCGGCAACCTCCCGGAGGGCGTGGCGGTGTCCCCGGACGGGCGCCGGGTCTACGTGACCAACTTTGGCTCGGACTCGGTATCGGTGATCACGTTCTAGAGGACGTCTGAGAAGTCAGGAGCGGCCCCGCGCGAGACAGAACGTACGACGACGCCGCAGATGCGGCGCCGGACGGCCCACAGACGGCCCAGGGCCAGTGAGACACCTCCGGGCCGACGGTCGGTGACCGTCGGCCCGGAGTGTGGTTCAGGCTCAGTACCGGCCCTGACCTGCGCTTACAGCACCGGCAGGTTCTTCCGCAGCTCGAAGGCCGTGACCTCGCTGCGGTACTCCTCCCACTCCTGCTTCTTGTTGCGCAGGAACTTGTGCAGCTCCAGCAGGGCCCTGGAGGGGTCCGCACCGGGGCCCTCGTGCAGGCAGCAGGCAGTTGTTCATTAGTCGTTGTTGGCCCGTTACCGGCCACTGCTCGACGGCCCACAGACGGCCCAGGAACAGGGACGCACACGGCTCCGGAGGCCCTGTGCCTCCCACACGTATCCGCTGGTCAGTGGCTCGGAACGTGACGACACGGAGTCCTCGTCCACGGATAGGCCGCGAGCGCATGCCAGCCCCCGGCCTGCTAGTCGCTGCCAGCCAAGCGCTCAATCCAAGCGAAAGACTCTCGGTGACCGGTCACGTCGGAGAGTGAGCTCACCATTTTGGCCCCATGTCAGCGTCTAGTGCCGGCCGAGTCCAAGCTTCGAATGATTTGCCCCTCCCTCAGGCATGTGCGATACCAGAAGAGGGAGCTTCAATGATCGTCGGGAAACCCTGCTGGCCATCCTGGGAGAGGGAGCGCCGTGACAGGAGGACGTGAGGCTGCGGGGCGCGTGATCGCCGGGCGTTATCGCCTCCTAAGTCGACTCGGCTCGGGAGGCATGGGCCGCGTGTGGCTAGCCTACGACGAGGAACTGGCGTGCAAGGTCGCACTCAAAGAGATCGCCCTGCCATCAGATGTCCCGGAATCAGAGTTGAGCGCCCGGATCGCCCGGGCCCGCCGCGAGGCCCGTCATGCCGCCCGGCTTCGCGACCACCCTCACGTCGTCACTGTTCACGACCTGGTGGAGGAAGACAGGCTGCCGTGGATCGTCATGGCGTTCGTTCCCGGCGCCACGGACTTGGATGCGGTGGTGCGTTCCCATGGGCCGCTGTCGGCCGTTCAGACCGCACGGATCGGGCTGGCAGTTCTGGACGCCTTGCGGGAGGGCCACCGGCTTGGCATTTTGCACCGGGACGTTAAACCGGCCAACATCCTGTTGGCTGGCCCTGCCTTGGACCCGCGGCCCGAGCATCACCCCGCGGGCGGAAAGGTGCTGTTGACCGACTACGGCATTGCGTTGGAGCAGGACTCGGGCGCCACCCGCCTGACAGACACCACCAAGGTGATGGGGACCCCGCGCTACATTGCGCCGGAACGTGCCCGCGGTGAGCCGCCCACGCCTGCCGCCGATCTGTTCGCGCTGGGGGCCACCCTCTATTTCGCGGTCGAAGGAAGAGGCCCCTTCGACCGCGACTCCGACTACGCCACGCTGGTCGCCTTGCTCTTCGAAGACCCCGCCCCGCCGCGCAGGGCAGCGGATCTGACCCCACTACTCTTCGGGCTTCTGGCCAAGGACCCTGCCCAGAGAATGGGAGGCGCCGAAGCCGCAGGACGGCTCGCCCTCATCGCCGCCGAGCCGCCGCCACCGACCCTGCCGGCGGACGGGCCGCCGCCCACACCACCCCCGATGCCGAGGCTGGCGGGCCCCCAGGAGGCGACCTCATCTCCTGAGCCACATCCCGTAGTCGCTCCCCCCACCGCCACTGCACCGATCACCGCCCGGCGCACCGCGCCTACATCCGGGTCTTCGGTCCGGGTCGGCGAGGGGCCAGCTGGGGTGGCGGTGTCCCCGGACGGGCGCCGGGTGTATGTGGCCAACCACGCCTTGGGCTCGGTGTCCGTGATCGATACCGTGAGGAACCGGACCGTGGGCGTGCCCGTCCCGGTCGGCGAGGGGCCGTGGGGAGTGGCAATGTCCCCGGACGGGCGCCGGGTCTACGTGGCTAACCACGATTCGGGCTCGGTGTCCGTGATCGATACTGCTGCGAATCGCACCATGTGTGACCCAATTCGAGTTGGCGAGGGGCCGTCTGGGGTGGCGGTGTCCCCGGACGGGGGCCGGGTGTACGTGGCCAATTCGCGCTCTGGCTCGGTTTCGGTGATCGATGCCGCGAGGAACCGGACCGTGGGCGTCCCCGTCCCGGTCGGCGTGTGGCCGGAAGGGGTGGCGGTGTCCCCGGATGGGCGCCGGGTGTACGTGGCCAATGCACACTCGGGCTCTGTGTCGGTGATCCCGTCATAAGGGAAGCGGGGCGTAAAAATTGGGCTCTCACGCTGGCTGCGGATCTGGCTTCTTGACTCCTGGGTCAGGGCCGAGCGCAAGAAAGCTGTGAACGCGGCCAACACCAGAGGCGGCGTCCCGTGCCCGATGCTCCGGCCTGGTCCAGACAACGGCCAAGTCCCGGACCACTGGCCTGGAGCTCTTCGTGGAAGGTGGTGACATCTAACCGCGCTTGAAGTAACCGCTGCTGACCCCTCTTCCCCACCTGTTCTGGCACGCATCTGGCACGGCTGCCACGAGACGGGCACCAGCTCCCCCTTGGCCGTCAGTCCTGCCGCTGACTACCGCTTTGTAAGTTCGATCAGGGTAGGTACCGACTGCTGGACCACCGCGCTTACGGTGCGGCACCTTCTCCATCGGGGAGCGTCGTGACCCGCTCGCGCGAAGTGGGCCGTGATCACCGGGACCCACTTCGCGAAGCGCGCACCAGCTAGGGCGCGATGGTGACGGTGGTCTCGACGGCCTTGTCCGGATTCGAGTTGCAGGCGAAGTAGATGCGCTCGGTGGTTCCGCGCTTGGCATGTTCGTTTATGTTGGTTGTGCCCACGAGCGTTCCGGAGGGGTGCGTTCCGGTGGTGTCAGGCTTGAGCTCCGTGATCCCGATGGGCGATCTCGCCGTGGTCTCGCCGCCGATGAGCGCGCCCTCGGCACGCCCACCCTCGCTGGGGTTCTCGCAGTTGCGCAAGGTCAGGATGACGGTTTCGCCGGGCTTTGCGGTCTTGGGGTCGACGGTGCCGATGGGTTCGCCGGCCATCGCCGCAGGGGCCGACAATCCCAGCACGATGCACCCCGCGACGGCGACAGCGGGTATTCGAAGCATGGTTGCCTCCTTCAGGCGCAATCTGTGGGGCTCGAACGGATGACCGAACCTCGTCCCTTCCGACCGTAGGGACGCATAGCGTGTGCCGCGATTCCGCTTAGCCCGAACGGGTGAACATCTCGGGTGGCAGTCGCTCACAGTGAGCTTGTGTGTTTAACCGTGCCGGTCAGACACACAACGAAGCCAGGCAGTCCCTGCTCTGGCGACCAGGCCAGATGGGCAACGAGGTGGGGCGGTGCAGTGAGGGTGGTCAGGCGCGGAGTGCTCGAGCCGTAGGCGCGGCCACCGACGGAGTCAAAGCGTTGCGTACGGGCCTGGTGGAGCCAGCCTTGAAGCGCGGCTGACAGGTGCCCGTGACGCTGACGCCAGCGACTGGCTAATGGCTGTGCGCGACAGGCGAGGCGGACAACCGCCTTAGGGGCGGGGTAGGGCAGGTCACCCGTGTGACCTGCCCAGTTCCGGCCCCCGCTGATCGCTGACCGTGTGTTCGGTTCGATCCCCGTAGCCTGGCTGAGGCAGACCCCGGCTGCTACCTCGCCGAGCTCGCCCACTCCCTGGTCAGCCTCGGCCTTGTGCTGGAGGAGCTGGACCGCCCGGCCGAGGCGCAGGCAGCAAGGAGCAAAGCCACAGCCTTCAGACCTGCGCATATTCGGGACGCTCGCCGCAAAGTCCGGGAAGCTAGGGAGTGGTGATGGTGGTGATCACGGCCTTCTTGCCGCCGACGGCCTTAGGTGTGACCAGGAGGTTCGCGGTGGCAGCTGTTTGGGACGGCGCAAGGTCGGTGGAGCGGCTTTGGGCGGGAGCTGCCATGAGGCGAGAGATCATGGCCCCTTACGCTGGCCGCGAATCGGGCTGGCTCCTCGCCTGCCCGCAATTGCCCGATCGGGGCCATGATCTTCGAGGCTCGCCCCATGGTGGCTGCGTAAAGCCGTGGAGCCGACCGCCCCAGCCACGACGGGCCTCCTCCACCGTCAACCCTTCGCCGTTTTGGCGTGCGGCCGGCGGCCGGGCCGTGCCGGGCGAAGACAGGTGCGCGGGCCGAGCCGTCGGGCCGCGCGCTGCCGCGCCGTGCGCGGCAGGAGCGCCTTGAAGAAGTAGAAAAGGTCCTACCAGGCTTTCCGAAAAAATGGGGACTGCTGCATGATCGGATGCCTCGGCCCGTCCGTGCCCGTCCCCGCCCCGTTCCTCACCGGCCCCCAGGGAGCGGGCAAGTCCACCGGCGGGCGGATGCTCGTACGGATCATCGAGGGCATGAGCAGCGATCTGCGCCGGCCCCCGAAGGACGAGGAGAACCTGATCGCCGCCGTGGCCGCGGGCTGGGTCACGGCCCTGGACAACCTCTCCCACCTCGCCCCGGACCTCTCCGACCTCATGTGCTGCATCGTCACCGGAGCCGAGACCATCAAACGCGCCCTGTTCACCGACGGCGACGTCGTCCGCTCCCGCTACCGACGTCCCCTGCTGCTGACCGGCATCGACGTCGGCGTCATCCGCCCCGACCTCGCCGAACGGCTCCTGCCGCTCCGCCTGGAACGCCCGCGGGTGCGGCGGACCGAGGCAGAGCTGTGGGCGGAGTTCGAAGAGGTCCTGCCCGTGATCCTCGGGTCCCTGCTCGACCTGACCGTCAAGGTCCGGGCCGCGCAGGCCGACATCCCCACCGACCTGCGCATGGCCGACTTCGCCCACCTCTGCGCGCAGCTCGACGCGGCCACCAGCCTCGGAGCGCTGAACGCCTACCGGGCGAGCCTGGATGACCTCAACGACGACGTCATCGAGGGCGACCTGCTGGCCCAGACCGTCCTCAAGCACGCTGCCGGCCTCACTCCGGGAACGGAAGTGCGGATGACGTCGACCGAGTGGCTGCACTGCCTCACCCAGCTCTACACGGGCGAGGACTTCCGCCCGCTTCCCAAGGGCTGGCCGACCACGGGCAAGGTCCTGTCCGACCGCCTCAAGCGGCAACCCACGCTCGCCGCCCGCGGCGTCCTCGTCGACTGGGGCCGCACCAACTCCGCCCGCTACATCGAGATGACCCGGCCGTCCGCCCCGACGTCGGAGCAGCAGGACGCTGTGTTCTAACCGGCTCCACCACGGCTGTGCCCGCACAAGCAAGAGGAGCACCCGGCCGGGGGCGCGGCGTGCTCCTCTTGCTGTTTCCGGCGGCAACGCCGCCGCTGCCAAGGACGTGCCGCGAAGCGGCTCCTTCTTCACGCTCTAAAGGCGCGCATCACCACAGACACCCCAACCCCCTTTTCCTAACAAGGGGAACGCTGCGTCACCCGCGTCACGACACACCGGCGAACGGCATGTGACCTGTGGCTACACCAGTGACGCAAGAGCACGAAAGCTGCGTCACCCCGCGTCACCTGCGTCACCAGTGACAAACCAAGTGACGGGCCAGTGACACACGACCTGACCCGCTGCGACACGCAAAACCGCAAGTCAGGCGCGCGAGAGACGCAGATGACGCAGTGACGGAGAAATCAGCACCTAGGACACGCGACGAGCAAGGGGAGCTGTCGTTCCCTTTGCCCTCTTCCTCGGAGGTAGTTCTGATCGCTTCAGCTCTCCGCAATGCTGCGGGCCTGGAAGCTTCGTCCCTTCCGGCGGCCAGTGAGATCATCGGTCTCTCATGGTGGCCGTCCGGTATCGACGTTTCCCTGACGGATGAGTGCTCTGACGCCGCGATCGTGAAGTACACCACCCCGTTAGACCGGGCAGGGGAGGGCCGCCGACGAACTGCGCAGGGCGCGTCAGTTCCTCCGAAGCGAGATCGAGCGAGTCCGGCGCGTGGCGGCAAGTGGCGGATGTCCCTGAACCCATGCAATGCCTCGATCCTTGTCGGCTACTGGGGCTCTCGTTCGGCCAGCCGCATTGATGCCTCGATCGCGTCGATCACGTCCATGCCGATGCGAAGCTGCCGTTCGTCGAGCTGACCGGCGAGAACGTGCTCCTGCGTCGGCAGGTTGTACGTGACGACCCCGTGCACGAGGTTGTCCGCCAGCTCGACGTGCATCGCCCGGGCCATTTGCCGAACGTCGCCGAGTTGAACCAGAAACCCGAATTTCTCGCCGGGAATCGGGTCGCGGTACACGTTGACGGCTACCTGGTGCTGCTTGAGGAACAACTGCTTGCCCTCGTCGTCCCGCGAGTTCCAGATGTCGGCGAAGGTGCGTCCGGTCAGGGCGAACTTCCCTCGCTGCTGCTCGTACTCAACCAGTTGAGCGCGCAGGCGTGCCAACTTGGCGGACTGGGAGTTCAGCAGGGACCAGTAGACCTCTTCCTTCTCCGGGGCGTCGTACCTACCCGCCCCGAAGTCGGCCTTGAGGCGTTCGAGCCGAGCCTCCGTGGCTGTGATGTCGGATGTGGGGTCGTGCAGGTCGGCCACCAACTCCCGCGCTTCGGGGAGGCGCCCCATGTGCTCCAGGAACACCTTGGTGAATTCGGCCTCGAGATCCGCCGAGTTCACTGCGGCGGGACTCGCGCATGTGCCCTGGACCTTCTGCCGGCTGCACTTGTAGCGGGAGTAGTGCCACTCTTTCGCCGGTCGGTCTCCCACGGCTGGCTTTCGGTTGGTGTACACGGCCCTTGTCAGCGGCCCCTCGCACGAGCCGCACGTGGCCACGCCTACGAGCATCGCCCGGCTCTTTGTGACTTTTGGGCCGAACGCCCGGTTGTCCTGGAGCTTCAGGACCAGCTTGTTCCAGGTGGCGAGGTCGAGGAGGGGCTTGTCGGTGATCAGGCGCGGGTTGCCCTCGCCGTCCTCCACGATCTCGCCCTTGTAGGTGTACAGACCTGCGATCTTGGGGTTGAGGAGGAGGCCGCGGATCGACGAGTTCGACCACTTGCTCTCCTGGGCCCGCTTACTGTTCGGTTGGATACGTGAGAGCCATGTCGGCTCACCTCGGGCGGAGAGATCGCGTGCCACGGACCGCAGGCTCTCCCCGCCGAGCACCCTTTTTGCGATCTCCTCTGTGAGCTCGCGGTAGTGGTCGATGGGTTCGAGGCGCTTGCCTGCCCCGGTGCCGACCGGGACGATTTCGTAGCCGAAGGGCGGCAGGCCAGCCACCCAGGTCCCGGCCGTGAGCCGGGTCTGGACGGCGTCGATCGCCCGGGACCTGATGGTGTCCAGCTCGCCCTCGGCGAAGACTGCCAGGATCTGGGCGAACATCTTGCCCATGGGCGTCGACATGTCGATCCCTTCCTGGGTCGACACGATGATCTTTCCGTTCTCCTGGCACCACTGCACGACTTCGCTGAAGTGGGCGACGCGGCTCAACCGGTCTACCTTCATCACGCAGAGTGCATCCCAGAGGCCCTTTTGGTCATCGTCGAACCACTTGCCCAGCCCAGGCCGCTTGAACGGGTGGAGGCCCCCTGAGACGTCTGTGTCCTTGGCCCAGGCCACGACGCGAGCCTCCCGGCCTGGTGTGTCCACCCAGTGTTGGACGTGTTCCTGCTGACGGGAGATCGAGGTCGAGTCGTCCGTGTCGACGGAAAGACGGAGGGAGCCGAGGACGCGAAGGGTCATGATGGGACTCTAGCCAGGAAATGGTGAATGCCTCAGCAAAATGACCTTGGCGCTGCAGATCGAGCACAACCGTTCGGCTCGTGGCCTGCAAGGTGTGATCTTCACCCGTGACGACCGGGCCGGCGAGGGGAAGCTCTCGTCGCGGCTGGGTCTGGTCACCGAGGCGGTCCAGATCGTCGAGGCCATGGATCTGTACGCGTATCTCGTCGACCACATGACCAAGGGCGGCAAGGCGGACTACCTGATCGTGGACGAGGCCCAGTTCCTGGCGCCCGAGCAGATCGACCAGCTCGCCCGGATCGTGGACGACCTCGAACTGGACGTCTTCGCCTTCGGGATCACCACCGACTTCCGGACCAAGCTCTTCCCGGGATCCCAGCGTCTCTTCGAGCTGGCCGACCGGATAGAGGCCCTCCAGGTCGAGGCGCTGTGCTGGTGCGGTGCGCGCGCCACGCACAACGCGCGCACCGTCGGCGGGGAGATGGTCGTCGAGGGCGCCCAGGTCGTGGTGGGGGACGTCAACCAGCCCGCGGAGGAGATCGGCTACGAGGTGCTGTGCCGACGCCACCACCGCCGCCGCATGACCAGCGCGACGGCCCACGCGGGCGCGCTGTCCCCGGACGTACTGCCGGTCACCGCCGGCTGACCGTACGGGCCCGGGTGGACGGCGGCCCGGCCGGGCGGGCGATCGTGATCACTCGTCCGTCGCGACTCCGCACGATCGTGATCACTCGTCCGTCGCGACTCCGCACGATCGTGATCACTCGTCTCTCGCGGTCCGTACGATCGTGAAGGTCGCGCCCTCCGGGTCCGCGACCATCGCCTGCCGCCCGCTCGTGCCCTCGCGCGGCGCCTGCAGGACATGGCCACCGAGGTCCACCACCCGGGCCGCCGCCTCGTCGGTGTCCTCGACCTCGAAGTACGTCATCCAGTGCGAGCCCTTGTCGCGGGGCAGGCTGTGCCCCACACCGTGGAGGGACGCCACCGGGCGGGCGTCCAGGTGCAGGGTCACGTAGTCGAAGTCGGCCGAGACGACCGCCTCGACGTCGTAGCCGAAGACCGACTGGTAGAACTTGCTGACCGATGACGTCTCCCGGGTCACCAGCTCGTTCCAGACCGGTGTGCCGTGGGTGCCGAACAGAGCGGTGCCGGTGTGCGCCGCGGCCTGCCATACGCCGAAGATCGCGCCCTCCGGATCCGAGGCGATGGCGAGCCGGCCCGCGTCCGCCGCGTCCAGCGGCCCGACCCCGACCGTGCCGCCGCAGGCCCTGATCAGCTCGGCGGTCTCGTCGACGTCGTCCGAGGCCATGTAGGTCGTCCAGGCGATCGGCAGATGGCGGTCCGGCGGGAGCTGGCCGATGCCCGCCACTTCCTTGCCGCCGATCAGTGCGCGGACGTACGGGCCGAGCTGTTGTGGGCCCGGGACGAAGTCCCAGCCGAACAGAGCCCGGTAGAACTGCTGCGTCGCGGAAAGCCCGTGCACCATCAGGCTCACCCAGCAGGGTGTGCCGGGTCTGCGCCGAGTCGCCTCGGTCGTCATTGTCACTCTCTCCTCGGACCATCGTCGTGGCCGTGCGGGGGGACCGGATGGGGGCCGTCGATCGGGACGGCCGCACATCCCGTGCAGATGCTTGCACCACCGGGCGTGCGGCGCGCCCCGGCCGCGCCGCATTGGCCGGGATCCCACAGGGAGGATGCCCGTTTTGGCATGCCCCATCCGTTCCGCTGCTGTCACGGGTCCGCCGTGCCCTGCGCGAGGATGGCTCTTATGAACCCCATCATCACCGCTACCGAACTCGCGAGCGAGTCGGCCGGCCCGCGTCCTCCCGTGCTGCTCGACGTCCGCTGGCAGCTGAGCCTGGCCAAGGCGGCCGGCGCTCCTCCCTTCGACGGGCGGGCCGCGTACGCGGCCGGGCACATCCCCGGCGCCGTGTACGTCGATCTCGACTCCGAGCTGGCGGGCCCGCCCGGGGCGGGCGGCCGGCATCCGCTGCCGGACGTGGCGGCGTTCGGCGCGGCGATGCGCCGCGCGGGCGTGTCGGCCGGCGCGCCGGTCGTCGTGTACGACGGCGGGCAGGGCTGGGCCGCGGCGCGGGCGTGGTGGCTGCTCCGCTGGACCGGGCACGCCGATGTGCGGGTCCTGGACGGTGGCCTGGAGGCCTGGGACGGCCCGGTGACCACGGAGATCACCATCCCGGCGCCCGGCGACTTCACACCGGTGCCGGGTGGCCTGCCGCTGCTCGACGCGGACGGTGCGGCGGCCCTGGCCCGCTCGGGGGTGCTGCTGGACGCACGGGCCGCCGAGCGCTACCGGGGTGACGTCGAGCCGATCGACCGGGTCGGCGGCCACATCCCTGGCGCGGTCTCCGCGCCGACCACCGAGAACGTCATGGCCGGCGCGAGGACCTTCCTGCCCGCGGAGGAGCTGGCGGCCCGCTTCAAGCGCCTCGGCGCCACGGATGCCCCGGAGGTCGGCGTCTACTGCGGTTCGGGCGTCTCCGGCGCCCACGAGGTCCTGGCGCTGGCGATCGCGGGCATCCCGGCGGCGCTGTACGCGGGGTCGTGGTCGGAGTGGTCCTCCGACCCCTCCCGCCCGGTGGCCACGGGCCCGGACCCGCGGTAGCGCCCCGGAGCTGGAGGCCAGTCCCAGACCCCCGTACGGCCCTCGGCCGTGTTCTCAAGCGCCGGACGGGCTCGGAATGAGCCCCGCTCGGGGTTCCCCACGCCGCAGGGCGCAGGGGGAGACCGAGGCGCGGCGGTTCGGGGGCTCGGGGGCAGAGCTTCCCACGCGGCGGAGCCGCACATCGACACAGCCGGAAGGGCGGGCGGCGCAGCGCGGAAGGGCTCGTACGGGAATCCGTACGAGCCCTTCGGCATGGCGCAGCGCCTACTCCTGCTTCTTCCTCCGCGTGCCGAACACGATCTCGTCCCAGCTCGGCACCGCGGCCCGGCGGCCCGGACGGACGCCGTCCGCCTCGGCCTGGCGGTCCGTGGTGCCGGTGAGGCGGTCGCGGTGGCCGCTGACGGAGCGGGGCATGAGCACGTCCGCGTACGCGGAGCCGGCTCCCGCGGAGGCCGCGGGAGCCGGCGGCTCCTCGGAGTCGGGCTCCTGGGCGGCGGGGTCGGTCGCGGGAGGGTCGACCGGGGCGGGGCGGTCCGGGACCACCATGTCGCCGCGGAAGCTCGGGACCGCCTCCAGGAGGCTGGTCAGGGAGTCGCGCTCGGTCTCGTCGGGCTCGGGCGCCGGGACCGGCGTGGGCCGCTCCAAGGCTCGGTCGAGGGCGCGGTCCAGCGGCCTGTCCCGCGGCAGCCGGGCGATGCGCGGCACGAACGGGAAGCTCGGCTCCTGCGTGATCGTGTCGTCGGTCTCACCGATCAGCGCGCGCGCCTCGTCGTCGACGGCCTGGACGAGCCGCCGCGGCGGGTCGTACGTCCAGCTCGCCGAGTGTGGCTCACCCGCCACCCGGTAGACCAGCAGCACCTCCCAGGTGCCGTCGTCACGGCGCCAGGAGTCCCACTGAACGGTGTCCTTCTCGGCACCGCGCAGCAGCAGTCGCTCCTGCACCGCCTCGCCGAGCTGGGGGCCGGTGTTCTCCCCGGGGCGGCGTACGGGCGTCTTGCGGGCCCGCTCCGCCATGAACGCGCGCTCTGCGAGCACGGGGCCCTCGAAGCGCCGCACCCGGTCGACCGGGATGCCGGCGAGCTGAGCGACCTCCTCGGCGGAGGCACCGGCCCGTATACGTGCCTGGATGTCGCGCGGGCGGAGGTGGCTCTCCACCTCGATCTCGATCTGGCCGAGGCGAGCGCGGTCGTTGCGCACGGCGGCGCGCAGGCGCTCATCAATCGGAAGCGTGTACTCCGTACTGTCCGCAGCCTTCAGCACCAGTCGTGTGCCGTCGTTGGAGACGGCCACGACACGCAGTTCGGGCATGGGGACCTCCCGGGTGGTGCCTGCCGACGTCACGTGCGTCGCTGCTTCCGCTAGTCGAGTGTGGCCTGCCCGGGTGCAGCCTGCCACAACCTTGCCGAGTTGCCCGGCGTGTCGGGCACGGGCCCTGGATCGCCGTTATGGCACGGTTACCTGTTTGCAACGCAGTGTGACGTGCTCCGTCACACAGCGCAGCGGGTGACCGTGCGATGCCGCGGCTCCGCCGGTTCGAGTGCCGCTTTCGGCCCCCTCCCGTAAGCCCGGACGCCCATGAGGGAGACCGGACCCAGGGCTCGCCACAGTACTCCATTCGGGCCATCGGGGTGGACCGGCGCGCCGCCGAACTTGTCGCGGGGGGCGGGAGTTGGGTCGCTGTACCCAGGATCCACGGGTGTCATGCTTCACAGAATCGCCAGAAATGGAACCTTTCGATTCGCTCAAATGTCCCTTCTTGGTGCACGGTGGGACAGATGGGTGAGCGAAGGCTGGAGATGGATCACGACCGGGACGACCGCGACCGGAGCGCGGTGCAACAGAAGGATCGGCGGCTCGATTTGAGCGTTCCGCAGGTCGCTGGCAGTGCGCTCGCGGCCGTCGCGGCGGCGGTGCTCGCCTCCCGGCTCGGCGTCTACGGAACGGTCATCGGCGCGGGTGTGGTCAGTGTCGTGGCGACGTGTGGCGGCTCCGTCTTCCAGCACCTGTTCCGGCGAACCGGCGAACAGATCCGCGACGCCGCGACGCACCCTCGGTCCAAGGCCCGCCAGACGCCCGCCGGTTCGGCGCGTGAGGATCTTCCGCACGGGGAGTTCGGCGAGGCGACGACCCACGGCACCCGCGTCCGCGGCCGGAAGCGGTCCGCGCTCGCCGCCGCCCTCGTCTTCGGCGTCGCGATGATCGGTATCACCGGATACGAACTCGCTTCCGGCCAGGACCTCGGCGGGGGCAGGGGCACGACCGTCGGCTCCGCCGTACGCGGCGGTGGCGACGGCAAGTCCGCGCCGGAGAAGTCCCCTTCGGGCACCACCCCGCGGCAGAACCGGGACGGCGAGCGGAGCGCGTCGGAGGACAGCGGCTCCGGCGACGACCGGAGCCCGGGCGGGAACCCCGGGCGCCACGACGGAACCAGCAACGACACGGGCGAGGGCAGTACCGGTTCGGGAACGGGCAGCGGTTCAGCGACGGGCGGCAGCGGCCAGGACGGTGGGCCGGACGCATCCGAGCCGGCCCCCGGCCCGACTGCGTCCTCCGGCGGAGAGGACCCCGCCCCGGCGCCCACGCCGCTCCCGTCCATGTCCCCGCCCGCCGGAGCGGACGGTCCGGATGTCCCGTAGCCCCGGACAGCCCTTAGGCGCCAAGCACCCGCCGCAGGTAGTCGTTGCCGAACACCCGCTCAGGGTCCAGCCGGTCCCGCAGTGCCGTGAACTCGCCGAACCGTGGATAGGCGCCCTCGAAGTACTCCGCGTCGCGCGTGTGGATCTTGCCCCAGTGCGGACGCCCGCCGTGCGCGGTCATGATCCGTTCGACCGCGGTGAAGTACGAGCGGTACGCCGTGCCCTTGTACATGTGCACGGCGATGTACGCGCTCTCTCGGCCCGAGGCCGTGGACAGCGTGATGTCGTCGGCCGGGGCGGTCCGTACCTCCACCGGGAAGCTGATCCGCAGCGGCGAGCGTTCGATCATCGCCTTCACCTCGCGCAGCGCCTCGACCGCGGCCTCCCGCGGAAGCGCGTATTCCATCTCGACGAAGCGCACTCGGCGGGGACTTGTGAAGACCTTGTAGGGAATGTCCGTGTACGTACGGGCAGACAGGGCGCGGCTGGAGAGCTTCGCGATCGCCGGAATGGTGCCCGGCACCGCCCGGCCCAGTGAATTGACCACCTGGAAGAGGCCGTTGGAGAGCAGCTCGTCCTCGATCCAGCCGCTGACCGCTCCGGGCGGGGCGACCGGACCGGCGCTGCGGTTGTTGCGCTTGGTGTTGCAGTTGCCCGTGTGAGGGAACCAGTAGAACTCGAAGTGCTCGTTCTCCGCGTGCAGCTCGTCGAACTCGGCCGTGACCCGGTCGAAGGGCATCGGCTCCTCGCGGGCCGTCAGCAGGAACAGCGGCTCCACTGCGAAAGTGATCGCGCTGACCACGCCCAGTGCACCGAGGCCGATCCGGGCCGCCGCGAAGATCTCCGGATTCTCCTTCTCGGAGCAGTGCAGCACCGAACCGTCCGCCGTGATCAGCTCAAGGCCCCTGATCTGCGCGGCGATCGAGGCCGAATCGCGGCCGGTGCCGTGCGTCCCGGTACTGGTCGCACCCGCGACGGTCTGCTCCATGATGTCGCCCATGTTCGTGAGGGACAGATCCTCACGGGTGAGGGCGGCGTTCAGCCGCTTCAGGGGCGTACCCGCCTCCACGGTCACCGTCATCGCCGTACGGTCGATCTCCCGGATACCGGTGAGCAGATCCGGCCGGATCAGTACGCCGTCGGTCGCGGCGATCGCGGTGAACGAGTGGCCCGTGCCGACCGTCTTCACCCGCAAGCCGTCCTCGGCTGCCCGGCGCACAGCGGCGGCCAACTCGTCGGCCGTGGCAGGCGCGACCTCCCGCACCGGGCGGGCGGTCACCGTACCCGCCCAGTTACGCCACGCGTTCGCCGTGCTGGTCCTGGATGTGCTCGTCATCCTGCCCCTCCCGCGTCGGTACCGGCCTGCGCAGCCGGCGGTACCCCAGGAACGCGACCGTGACCGCGAGCGCTCCCGCCACGGCGGGCACCACGTACGCCGCACCGGCCCCGTACTCGTCCACCATCCATCCTGAGGCCGACAAGCCGAGCGCCACACCGACCGCGAGTCCGGTACCCGTCCAGGTCATGCCCTCGGTCAGCTTGGTGCGCGGTACGTGCGCTTCGACGAGGGCCATCGTGGTCACCATCGTCGGTGCGATGGCCAGGCCTGCGACAAAGAGCGCCACGGCCAGGATCGTCAGGTTCCCGGCCAGTTGGAGGGGGATCATACTCACGGCCATCGCGCAGACACCCAGCACCCACCTGCGGGACGGCTCGCCCTTGAGGTGGAGCAGTCCGAAGACCGCTCCGGCCACGCAGGAGCCCAGCGCGTACACCGCGAGAACCAGGCTCGCTGCGGCCTTGCTGCCCTGCTCCTCGGCGAAGGCCACCGTCACCACGTCCACCGAGCCGAAGATCGCGCCCGTCGCGACGAACGTGGCCACCAGCACCTGCAGACCGGGGGAGCGCAGCGCGGATCCGCCGGAATGCTCCCCGCGCGGGTGCGGTACCGGCTCGGTGGCGCGCTGCGCCGTCAGCCAGAGGACACCGATGACGAGGAAGGCGGTGGCGAGCAGCGGACCCGCCTCCGGGAACCAGATCGTGGAGAGGCCGATGGAGATGATCGGGCCGAAGATGAAGCACACCTCGTCGGCGATCGACTCGAACGCGTACGCCGTGTGCAGCTCGCGCGGCGAGCCGTGGTAGATCTCCGCCCAGCGGGCCCTGGTCATCGCACCGACGGCCGGGATGCAGCCGGCGCAGGCGGTGAAGGCGAACAGCATCCAGCTGGGTGCGTCCTGCTGGGCGCAGACGAGGAGGCCCGCCACCGCCGCCACCGAGATCAGCATGGCGGGCCGCAATACCCGGCGCTGACCGTGCCGGTCGACCAGCCGCGAGACCTGCGGGCCCAGCACGGCCGCCGACAGCGCGAGCGTCGCGGAGAGCGAGCCCGCGAGACCGTACCGCCCCGTCAGCTGGGAAACCATGGTCACGATGCCGACGCCCATCATGGACAGGGGCATTCGGCCGAAGAAGCCGGCGGCGGAGAACGCCAGGGTGCCGGGGGCGGCGAATATCGCGCGGTAGGGACTGGGCAAGGCGGCGCTCCGTAAGGAATGTGGACGGCCGGTACAGCTTACGGGTTAGGTAACCCTTACTCCAGCGCCGTTTCCCCGCTGTCAGAAGGGGGTGGCAGGATCGGGACCATGTCCGAACAGCTCGATCCCGCCCCCTACGACGCCCTGCTGCTGCTCTCCTTCGGCGGCCCCGAGGGCCCGGACGACGTGGTCCCGTTCCTGGAGAACGTGACGCGCGGCCGCGGTATCCCGAAGGAACGCCTCAAGGAGGTGGGGCAGCACTACTTCCTGTTCGGCGGGGTCAGCCCGATCAACGACCAGAACCGGGCGCTGCTCGACGCACTCCGCGAGGACTTCAGGGACGCGGGCCTCGACCTGCCGGTCTACTGGGGCAACCGCAACTGGGCGCCCTATCTGACCGACACACTCCGGGAGATGGTGCTGGACGGGCGCAGGCGCATCGCGGTCCTCGCGACCAGTGCGTACGCCTCGTACTCGGGCTGCCGGCAGTACCGGGAGAACCTCGCGGACGCGCTCTCGGCCCTGGAGGCCGAGGGGCTGCCGCTGCCGCGCGTCGACAAGCTGCGGCACTACTTCAACCACCCGGGGTTCATCGGCCCCATGGCCGAGGCGGTGCTCGCCTCGCTCGCCGATCTCCCCGAGGACGTACGCGCCGGGGCTCATCTCGCCTTCACGACGCACTCCATCCCGGAGGCCGCGGCGGACGCGTCGGGGCCGCTCTGGGAACACGGCGGGGGCGGGGCGTACGTGAAGCAGCACCTCGACGTGGCGCGGGTGATCGTCGACGCCGTGCGCGAGGAGACGGGGACCGAGTACCCCTGGCAGCTCGTCTACCAGTCGCGCAGCGGCGCCCCGCACATCCCGTGGCTCGAGCCGGACATCTGCGACCACCTCGAGGAGCTGCACGGAGCGGGGGCGCCGGCGGTGGTGATGGTGCCGATCGGGTTCGTCTCGGACCACATGGAGGTCCTTTACGACCTGGACACCGAGGCCACCGCCAAGGCCGCCGAGCTGGGGCTGCCGGTGCGGCGCGCGGCGACGGTGGGAGCGGATCCGCGCTTCGCGGCCGCCGTCCGTGACCTGGTCGTGGAGCGTGCGGCGACCGAGCGGGGGAAGGTGGTGGAGCGGTGCGCGCTGGGCGCGCTCGGACCGTCGCACGACCTGTGCCCGATCGGGTGCTGTCCCGCCCGGTCGGAGCGGCCGGCGGCGGCCGGCGCCGACAGCCCGTACGCGTGAGTCCTACGAGGGAGCCCTACGTGACCGATCCCCTGCTCGGTGAACTGCTGTCGCTGGCCCTGGAGGCCGGGCGCAGGGCCGGAGCGCTGCTGCGCGACGGCAGGCCGGACGACCTGGCGGTCGCCGCGACCAAGTCAAGTCCGATCGACGTCGTCACGGAGATGGACATCGCCGCCGAGAAGCTCATCACCGGCTTCCTCGCCGAACGCCGGCCCGACGACGGCTTCCTCGGCGAGGAGGGCGCTTCGACGGCGGGCAGCAGTGGTGTCCGCTGGGTGATCGACCCGCTCGACGGCACGGTGAACTACCTGTACGGGCTGCCGACGTGGGCGGTGTCCATCGCGGCCGAGCGGGACGGCGAGACGGTCGTCGGGGTCGTCGAGGCGCCGATGCGGGGAGAGACGTACCACGCGGTGCTCGGGGGCGGTGCGTACTGCGGGAACCGGCGGTTGCGGTGCCGGCCCGCGCCGCCACTGGACCAGGCGCTGGTCTCGACCGGCTTCAACTACGTCCACGCCGTACGCAGCCACCAGGCGGACATCGCCCAGCAGCTGATCCCGCGCCTGCGTGACATCCGGCGCAGCGGCTCCGCGGCGGTCGACCTCTGCGACGTCGCAGCGGGCCGGCTCGACGGCTACTACGAGCGCGGCCTCCATCCCTGGGACCTCGCGGCCGGCGACCTCATCGCCCGCGAATCCGGCGCCCTCACCGGCTCCCGCCCCGGAGAGCCGCCCTCCGGAGCCCTGGCCATCGCGGCCTCACCTGGCGTCTTCGAGCCACTGCAGCGCCTGCTGGACGACCTGGGCGCCTGGCACGACTGACCCTTCCCCCTGGGGGCATGGGGCCGGAGTCCCCCTGTCCCCCCTCGGGCCCGTTGCCGGAGCTCCTTCCGCCAGAGGCGGGTGTTCCGTGAGGGTGGAGCGTGCGGGCAGAGTTTTCTGCACCCCCGTAAAAGCGCCCGCGCATGGAAGAGGGCCCGGCGCCGTCCTGCGGCGTCGGGCCCTCTCCGGGGTGGTCAGGCGCTGGCGGCGCCGACCTCCACGCCGTGCTCCGCGGCGAGGCGATGCAGGTCGTCCAGCTCGGCCTGCTCGACGTCCACCAGGAAGTCGTCGCCCGTCTCGCGGGCCCGCGTGAGGTCGGTCTCCGTGGCCTTGATGCGCTGCAGTAGTCCTGCGGTGAATGCGTCCATGGTTGCGCCCCCTCGTCGTGGGTCGGTGGCGGGGTGATCACGCTCCCTCCCTGGGGGACAGAGAGCGGGGTGTGGCAAGCCACATACATGGCGTGATCGCGGGTGTGCAGTCGTCCTCCCCAGGGCCACCCTCAGAGAAACCTCAACTCATCCAGGAATCCCGCGAATTCCCGCTGCCCCCGTCGGCCCCGTCTCCGCCTTACATCCGGTTTACGCGCGTAAGGGGCAGGATGGAGGCACACAGTCAGTGCTACAGATCCAGCCACTGACCCTCCGGTCTGCCCTGATCACAGGGGCACGTCGCAGGGGTCACGGCAACGCCAGAGGAAGGACCAGCCACGTGCGTGTACTCGTCGTCGAGGACGAGCAACTGCTCGCCGATGCGGTGGCCACCGGACTGCGCCGGGAGGCCATGGCCGTCGACGTCGTGTACGACGGCGCCGCCGCACTGGAACGCATCGGGGTGAACGACTACGACGTGGTCGTCCTCGACCGCGACCTCCCGTTCGTCCACGGCGACGACGTCTGCCGCAAGATCGTCGAGCTGGGCATGCCCACCCGTGTCCTGATGCTCACCGCCTCCGGCGACGTCAGCGACCGCGTCGAGGGCCTGGAGCTCGGCGCGGACGACTACCTCCCCAAGCCCTTCGCGTTCACCGAGCTCACCGCCCGCGTCCGGGCCCTGGGCCGGCGTACGACCGTGCCGCTCCCGCCCGTCCTGGAGCGCGCCGGCATCAAGCTCGACCCGAACCGCCGCGAGGTCTTCCGCGACGGCAAGGAGATCCAGCTCGCTCCGAAGGAGTTCGCCGTGCTGGAAGTCCTCATGCGCAGCGAGGGCGCGGTCGTCTCGGCCGAACAGCTCCTCGAGAAGGCCTGGGACGAGAACACGGACCCGTTCACGAACGTCGTCCGGGTCACCGTCATGACCCTGCGCCGCAAGCTCGGGGAGCCCCCGGTGATCGTCACCGTCCCGGGCTCCGGCTACCGGATCTGACCCGATGGCCACCGCACCCGCGCCCCCCGCGGCGCCCCCGAAACCCACCTGGGACCCGAGAGAGCCCGTCGGGCCCTGGCTGCGCCCCACCATCCGGATACGGCTCACGCTGCTGTACGGCGGGATGTTCCTGATCGCCGGCATTCTGCTGCTCTCGATCATCTATCTGCTCGCGGCGCAGGCTCTGCACGCGGCCAACGAGATGCCCTTCAAGCTGTTGCCCGAGAGCAAGGTCCAGCTGACCAGCAACGCATGCCCCGCGCTGCAGTCAGGGCTGACCGCCGACCAGGCCAACACGGCGCTCAAGGTGTGCTTCGCGGCCCAGCGCCAGGAGGCCCTGGACGAGCTCCTCACGCGCTCCCTCTTCGCGCTCCTCGGCCTCAGCGTCATCGCGTTCGCCTTCGGCTACGCCATGGCGGGCCGCGTCCTCTCCCCGCTCGGCAAGATCACCCGCACCGCGCGCCGCGTGGTCGGCTCCGACCTCTCCCGGCGGATCGAGCTGGACGGCCCGGACGACGAGCTGAAGGAGCTCGCCGACACCTTCGACGAGATGCTGGACCGCCTGGAGCGGGCCTTCTCGGCCCAGCAGCGGTTCGTCGCCAACGCCTCGCACGAGCTGCGTACGCCCCTCGCGATCAACCGGACGCTGCTGGAGGTGCAGCTCGCCGACCCGGGCGCCCCACCCGAGCTCCAGCAGCTCGGGAAGACCCTGCTCGCCACCAACGAGCGCAGCGAGCAGCTGGTGGAAGGCCTCCTGCTGCTCGCCCGCAGCGACAACCAGATCGTGGAGCGCAAACCCGTCGACCTCGCCGAGGTCGCCGGTCGCGCCGTCGACCAGACCCGCGCCGAGGCCGAGGCCAAGGGCGTGGAGATCCGCGGCCGGCGCGCGCTCGCCGTCGTACAGGGCAACGGCGTCCTGCTGGAGCGGATCGCGCTGAACCTGGTGCAGAATGCCGTGCGGTACAACGTCCCTGAGGACGGCTGGGTGGAGGTCACCACCGAGACCCAGCCCGGCCAGGCCGTGCTGGTGGTGGCGAACACGGGCCCCGTGGTTCCGGCGTACGAGATCGACAATCTCTTCGAGCCGTTCCGGCGACTGCGTCAGGCGCGTACCGGCAGTGACAAGGGCGTGGGTCTCGGCCTGTCGATTGCGCGATCCGTCGCGCGCGCCCATGGTGGCCGTATCATCGCGGAGCCGCGCGAGGGAGGCGGCCTCGTGATGCGCGTGACCCTGCCGGTCTGAGGCGCGTTCTCGATGCTGTCCGCCGGAAATCGCTCTGTTCGCTTTACGCGGAATTTTCGGGATCGGTGCCCGAGAGTTTCATGTGTGATCGATCACAGGCGCGAATTTCCAGCCATCTACTCTCCGTGATCAAAGATCCTGTCGTAAAGCCTGGAACGTCCGGGTTTTCAGGGGTCCAGATCACGGGAAGTACACGGGGTGGCGCCCGTGAAGTGCGACATTAGGACCGTGTACGGTCCTGATCGCCATCCAACCCGATCACTCTTGAGGGGTCCGGTTGGGTGTCGATTGAGTAACAGACCTTGATGTGAGGCAAAATCTCCGCCTCAGGTCGGGCACAAGTCCGGCCTCTCACGCGTTACGTGCGCTGGAGACACCGCAAACACCCAGAGGGGGAGAGCGACATGGCAACGGACTACGACACCCCACGCAAGACCGATGACGACATCGATTCCGACAGCCTCGAAGAACTGAAGGCCAGGCGGAACGACAAGACGACCTCCACGGTCGACGTCGACGAGTTCGAGGCCGCCGAAGGCCTGGAGCTGCCCGGAGCGGACCTCTCGAACGAGGAACTGGCCGTACGGGTGCTGCCCAAGCAGGCGGACGAGTTCACCTGCATGAGCTGCTTCCTCGTGCACCACCGCAGCCAGCTGGCCCGGGAGAAGAACGGCCAGCCGATCTGCCGCGACTGCGACTGAGGTCAGGTCGGTCGTGGCAGGCGGCGAACCGGCCAGGAAGCGACGCTTCCGGCGGAAACACTCCCCGGAGGCGCTCCCGGGCGGTCCGAGCCCGTCGGACGGCGCTCAGGCGCCTGACGGGCACGGAGACGCTGCCTACCTGCCCTCTCCCGGTGCGAGTGACGGCGAGCGAGGCTGGTCGGCCTCGCTCGAGGCAGTGCCACAGGCGCAGCCCCCGACGCCCCCGACGCCCCCGACCAGGGCTCGGCGCCTGGACACGGTCAGGAAGGGCGTACGGAGGGGCGGCGAGGCCGCCAGGGCCGGCGCACGGAGAAGCGGCGAGGTCGCCAGGGCCGGCGCACGCAGGAGCGGCGAGGCCGCCAAGGCCACGCTCGGTTTCATCGCCGACCGGCTCATCGAGGCCGCGCCGCGCATCCCCGTCCGTGACCTCGCGACCCTGCGGACACAGTTCCCGGGCCTCGGGCCCGAGCAGCTCGCCGACAAGCTGATCGCGGGCGCGGCCAACGGCACGTCGACCGTCGGCGCAGGTGTCGGCGCGGCGGCCATGCTGCCCGTCCCGCCCGCGCTGCCCGCCGAGCTGGCCACGGAGATCATCGGCGTCGCCGCGATCGAGCTGAAGCTCATCGCCGAGCTCCACGAGGTCTACGGCATGCGGCCGCCGGGCAATCTCAAGGAGCGCTCCGCGGCCTATCTGACCAGCTGGTCGGAGGAGCGCGGCATCGACGTCACCAAGCCGTCGACGATCAACTTCGCTCTCGGCGGCCAGATGAAGCGTGAACTGCGTCAGCAGATCATGAAGCGCATGGTCCGCAATCTGCCGAACCTGATGCCGTTCATGATCGGCGCCGCGGTGGGCGCCGTGATGAACCGGCGCGACACCAGGAAGGTCGCGGAGCGCATCAGAAAGGATCTGCGCGCACGCCAGGTCCCGTGGGACGCACTGCCCCAGATGCCCGGGTTCGAGCAGCCGCAACTGCCCGCCGAGCTTCCGCCCGAGCTGCGCCAGGCGCTGGAGAACTGACCGCGCGGAGCCCGCGCGTCGGCGGCCTGGCTGCTCAGCCCGCCCGTACGGCGTCCAGCGCAGCCACCAGACCCCGCGGATCCCGGGTCGAGACATACACGTACGGCGTCGGATCCTCCGGGTCCGTGACCGTCACCCGCACCGCCGTCGGGACGTAGCTGCGCAGCAGCATGAACGCGCGCGGATCCGCCTTGTACGAGCGCCAGGCCCGCGCCTCCTCGGCGTCCAGCACCTCGGCCTCGCCGAGCGCCGACACGGGGATCCGCGCGTCGCCCGCGACCAGCGAGCCGGCAACCACCCGGATCCGGGCGGAGCCGTACGAACTCACCGCGGCCGCCGTCGGCGCGCCCGCGCCGATCAGCCCGCCCAGCATCGGCAGCGGGCCCAGCGGAAGCAGTATCAGACCGCCCGACAGCGCCACCAGGGCGGTGATCAGCCACCAGGAGCGGGGGGCGGTCAGACGCTCGTCGTAGCGCGGCGCGGAAGGCGAGCCGGAGGGCGTGGCGGAGGGCTGCATGAATCCAAGCTTGGCACGGCGCGACCTGCGGCTACCCGCGCGGGTAAGGTCTGCGCCTGTGAGTACTGCACTGACCCCTCCGGCCGACGCCATACCGCCGGTACGGCACCCCGACGCGCCCGCCCCCGGCGAGCTCCTCGGCGCGCACTACGAGTACTGCTTCGGCTGCGGCGGCGGTCAGCCCCACGGGCTGCACCTGGCGGCACGGGCCGGTGAGGGCGTCAGCCTCACCGCCGAGTTCACCGTCACCCCCGCCCACCAGGGCGCGCCGGGGCTCGCCCACGGAGGCGTCCTGGCCACGGCGCTCGACGAGACGCTCGGCTCGCTCAACTGGCTGCTGCGGGTGATCGCGGTGACCGGGCGACTGGAGACCGACTTCGTCCGTCCCGTACCCGTGGACACGGTGCTGTTCCTGGAGGCCGAGGTCACCGCGGTGAGCGGCCGCAAGATCTACTCCAGGGCCACCGGCCGGATCGGCGGCCCCGAAGGGCCCGTCGCGGTCCGGGCCGAGGCCCTCTTCATCGAGGTCAAGGTCGACCACTTCATCGACAACGGCCGCCCGGCCGAGATCCAGGCAGCCATGGCAGATCCCGACCAGGTCAGGCGCGCCCGCGCCTTCGAGGTGAACCCCTGATGCGCAACCCCGTCGACGTACTCATCCGGCGCGTGGACCCGGAGGTACCGATTCCGGCGTACGGACATCCGGGCGATGCCGGTGTCGATCTGGTGACCACGGAGGCCGCCGAACTCGCACCCGGAGAGCGCACGGTTCTGCCGACAGGAGTGTCGATCGCACTCCCGGACGGGTATGCGGCCTTCGTACACCCTCGGTCGGGGCTGGCGGCCCGCTGCGGCCTGGCCCTCGTGAATGCCCCAGGGACCGTGGATGCCGGGTACCGTGGGGAGATCAAGGTGATCGTGGTCAATCTGGACCCACGTGAGAGCGTGCGGTTCGAACGGTTCGACCGGATTGCTCAACTGGTTGTCCAGCAGGTCGAGAAGGTGCGCTTCCACGAGGTGGCGGAGCTTCCCGGCTCGGCGCGGGCCGAGGGGGGCTTCGGGTCCACCGGTGGTCATGCCGCCGTGGACGGCTCACAGGGTGGGAATCGATACGCTTCGGTCGTATCCGACCGGGAAGGACAGTGACGTGTTCGGACGTCGCAAGAAGAGCAGCCCCGCTGGGGACGCAGCGGATGTGGCGGGCGAGGCCGAGCAGGTCGTCGACGAGCTCGACACGGACGACTCGGCGGAGCGGAACGCGCCGCGCCGGGTGAACCTTCCGCCGGCGCCCCGGCCCGACGGTCCGTGGGACCTCTCCGAGGTCTCCAGGCCCGAGGAGGGCCGCGTGGATCTGGGCGGTCTCTTCGTGCCCGGAGTCGAGGGCATGGAGCTGCGTGTGGAGGTCGCGGGCGACGCGATCGTCGCGGCGACGGTCGTGCTGCGTGACAGCGCGATCCAGCTGCAGGCGTTCGCCGCGCCCAAGAAGGAAGGCATCTGGGGCGAGGTCCGCGAGGAGATCGCCACCGGCATCACTCAGCAGGGCGGCATCATCGACGAGGTCGAGGGCCCCCTCGGCTGGGAGCTGCGGGCCCAGGTCCCGGTCCAGCTGCCCGACGGCACCGGCGGCGTGCAGCTGGTGCGCTTCGTCGGCGTCGACGGACCTCGCTGGTTCCTGCGCGGAGTGATCTCCGGACAGGGCGCGGTGCAGCCGCAGGCCGCAGGTCTGCTGGAGCAGATCTTCCGGGACACGGTCGTGGTCCGCGGCGAGGGCCCGATGGCGCCCCGCGACCCGATCGTCCTGAAGCTGCCGAACGACGCGCAGATGGTGCCCGAGGGTGTCCAGCAGGAGGAGCAGGAGACGTCCCGGTTCTCGGGCGGCATGGGCCAGCTCCAGCGCGGCCCGGAGATCACCGAGGTCCGTTGACGCCCGCGGTTTCTGAGTGGCGCTCTCGGCTTGCGGGCGGGGGGTCCGGGGGTGCCCTCCGGGTGGTTGCGGTACCGAGGTCCGTTGACGCCCGCCTCCTGGATGGCGGCGGACGGGCGCTGGACGCCGGGACTGTGAGCAGTGTGTGCGGTGGGCCGCACTCCGGTTACGGGGTGCGGCCCACCGGCGTTCAACTCCCTTGCCACTCCTGGTCGTCCGACCGGATACTGGTCCGCCACCCCGGGCGTGAGGGGATGAGCGGTCCGACGGAGGAAGCGCATGACGGAGAGCGGCACAGGACACTCGAGCACGGCCGTCGCGCCGGCCCCGGCGCCCGGCGTCATGGTGCGCGTCGAGAATCTGCACCGTTCGTACGGCACCGGCGCCGCCGCCGTCCACGCGCTGCGCGGGGTGTCCTTCGAGGTCCCGCGCGGTGAGCTGGTCGCCCTCAAGGGGCGGTCGGGTTCCGGGAAGACCACGCTGCTCAATCTGATCGGCGGCCTCGACGCCCCGGACGAGGGCCGGATCACCGTCGACGGCACCGACCTCTCCGAGCTCGGCGAGGACGGGCTGCTGGAACTGCGTCGCGACCGTATCGGCTTCGTCTTCCAGTCCTTCGGGCTGATCCCGATCCTCACCGCCGCCGAAAACGTCGGCGTGCCGATGCGGCTGCGCAAGGCCGACCCGCGCGAGCGCGAGGAGCGTGTCGAGCTGCTGCTCTCCCTGGTCGGTCTGGCCGAGCACGCCGCCCAGCGGCCCGGCGAGCTGTCCGGCGGCCAGCAGCAGCGCGTCGCCGTCGCCCGTGCGCTGGCCAACCGGCCCGCGCTGCTGATCGCCGACGAACCGACCGGTCAGCTGGACGCCGAGACCGGTCTCGCGGTCATGGAGCTGCTGCGGGCGGTGGTCCGCAGCGAGGGCGTCACCGCCCTGGTCGCCACGCACGACGCCCAGCTCCTGGGCCTCGCCGACCGCGTGCTCGAACTGAGCGACGGCGAGATCGGCGAGATCGGCGAGATCACCGAGCGGTAGGGCAGGGCCACACGCAGTCGAAGGCACGCCGGCCTTGCCCAGCGCGTCAGAATCGCGTCAATACGTCCCCCAGGACCACACGCTGTCCGTTTCGCCGGATTTCATGGCGGTAGCTTCGACGAAGCGTCCGCGGCGGACGCCGCAGCCACCGCACGGCTGCGGTCGAAGGACAATGAGGCCATGGGACGCGGCAAACTACGGATCTACCTCGGAGCGGCACCGGGCGTCGGCAAGACGTACGCGATGCTCGCCGAGGCGCACCGCCGTGTCGAACGGGGAACCGACTGCGTCGTCGGGTTCGTGGAGCACCACGACCGGCCGCGGACCGAAGTCATGCTGCACGGGCTGGAGCAGATTCCCCGCCGGCGGATGGACTACCGGGACACCGTCTTCCCCGAGATGGACGTGGACGCGGTCCTGGCGCGCAGACCGGCCGTCGCTCTCGTGGACGAACTGGCGCACACGAACGTCCCCGGGTCCCGCAACGCGAAGCGCTGGCAGGACGTCGAGGAGCTGCTCGCCGCCGGGATCGACGTCGTCTCGACCGTCAACATCCAGCACCTGGAGTCACTCGGCGATGTCGTCGAGTCGATAACGGGCGTACGCCAGCGGGAGACCGTCCCGGACGAGGTCGTCCGGCGCGCCGACCAGATCGAGCTGGTCGACATGTCGCCGCAGGCCCTGCGCCGCAGGATGGCGCACGGCAACATCTACAAGCCGGACAAGATCGACGCGTCGCTCTCCAACTACTTCCGGCCCGGCAATCTCACCGCCCTGCGCGAGCTGGCTCTGCTCTGGGTCGCCGACCGGGTCGACGAATACCTCCAGCAGTACCGCGGAGAGCACAACATCCGCTCCACCTGGCAGGCCCGCGAGCGCATCGTCGTCGGCCTCACCGGCGGCCCCGAGGGGCGCACCCTCATCCGCCGCGCCGCGCGTATGGCGGCCAAGGGCTCCGGCAGCGAGATCCTCGCCGTCTACATCGCCCGCAGCGACGGTCTGACGTCCGCGTCCCCCAAGGAGCTGGCGGTCCAGCGGACGCTGGTCGAGGACCTGGGGGGCACGTTCCACCATGTCATCGGCGACGACATCCCTGCCGCGCTGCTCGACTTCGCTCGGGGTGTCAACGCCACCCAGATCGTGCTCGGCTCCTCCCGCCGCAAGACCTGGCAGTACGTCTTCGGGCCGGGCGTGGGCGCGACCGTCGCCCGTGATTCGGGGCCCGACCTGGACGTCCACATCGTCACCCACGAGGAGGTCGCCAAGGGCCGGGGCCTCCCCGTCGCCCGCGGCGCCCGGCTCGGCCGCTCCCGGATCATCCGGGGCTGGCTCGTCGGCGTGGCCGGGCCCGCCCTGCTGACGCTGCTGCTGACGCACATCGACGCCGAGCTCGGCCTCGCCAACGACATGCTGCTGTTCCTGACGCTGACCGTGGCCGCGGCGCTGCTCGGCGGACTGCTCCCGGCGCTGGCCTCCGCCGCCGTCGGCTCACTGCTGCTGAACTACTTCTTCACCCCGCCGCTGCACAAGCTCACCATCGCCGACCCCAAGAACATCGTCGCCATCGTGATCTTCGTGGCGGTCGCCATATCGGTCGCCTCGGTCGTCGACCTCGCGGCCCGCCGTACCGAGCAGGCCGCCCGGCTGCGTGCCGAGTCCGAGATCCTCTCGTTCCTGGCCGGCAGTGTGCTACGCGGCGAGACCGCTCTCGACGCCCTGCTGGAGCGGGTCCGTGAGACCTTCGGGATGGAGTCGGTGGCCCTGCTGGAGCGCGCGGGCGACGTCGACCCGTGGACCTGTGCGGGCAGTGTGGGCCCCGCCCCCGCCGGCCGGCCCGAGGACGCCGACGTCGACATGCCCGTCGGCGACCACATGGCGCTGGCCCTCTCCGGGCGGGTCCTGCCCGCCGAGGACCGCCGCGTACTCGGTGCCTTCGCCGCCCAGGCCGCCGTCGTACTCGAGCGGCAGCGCCTCGTCGGAGAGGCCGAGGAGGCCCGTAAGCTCGCCGAGGGCAACCGCATCCGCACCGCGCTCCTCGCGGCCGTCAGCCACGATCTGCGCACCCCGCTCGCGGGCATCAAGGCCGCCGTCTCCTCGCTCCGCTCCGACGACGTCGAATGGTCCGAGGAGGACCGCGCCGAGCTCCTCGAAGGCATCGAGAACGGCGCCGACCGGCTCGACCACCTCGTCGGCAACCTGCTCGACATGTCCCGCCTGCAGACCGGCACCGTCACCCCCCTCATCCGCGACATCGACCTCGACGAGGTGGTGCCCATGGCGCTCGTCGGCGTCCCCGACACCGCGGTCGAGCTGGACATTCCCGAGACGCTGCCGATGGTGCGCGTCGACAAGGGGCTGCTGGAGCGGGCCGTCGCCAACATCGTCGAGAACGCCGTCAAATACAGTCCCGACGCGACACCCGTCATGGTGTCCGCGAGCGCGCTCGGCGACCGCGTCGACGTACGGGTCGTGGACCGTGGCCGCGGCGTCCCGGACGAGGCGAAGGATCGTATCTTCGAGCCCTTCCAGCGCTACGGCGACGCCCCGCGCGGCGTCGGCGTGGGGCTCGGCCTCGCCGTCGCCCGCGGCTTCGTCGAGGCGATGGGCGGCACACTGTCCGCCGAGGACACCCCTGGCGGCGGGCTGACCATGGTCCTCACCCTCCGGGCGGCACGCGGAGCCGTTCCGGTCAGCCCCGAACTCCCCGCCCGGATCACCGGCTGACCCGGCAGAGCCACCCCGACGCACGGACAAGAGACGGAAGGAAGGCACTCATGACCCGAGTGCTCGTGGTCGACGACGAGCCGCAGATCGTACGCGCCCTCGTGATCAACCTGAAGGCGCGCAAGTACGAAGTCGACGCGGCCCCCGACGGCGCGACCGCGCTGCAGCTCGCGGCGGCCCGCCACCCCGACGTCGTCGTCCTCGACCTCGGCCTGCCCGACATGGACGGCGTCGAGGTGATCAAGGGCCTGCGGGGCTGGACCCGCGTCCCGATCCTCGTGCTCTCCGCCCGCCACACCTCCGACGAGAAGGTCGAGGCACTCGACGCCGGAGCCGACGACTACGTCACCAAGCCGTTCGGCATGGACGAGCTGCTGGCCCGGCTGCGCGCCGCGGTCCGCCGTGCCGAGCCGGCCGGAGGAGGCGACGACGAGATCGTGATCGTCGAGACCGAGGACTTCACCGTCGATCTCGCAGCGAAGAAGGTCAACCGGGACGGCCGGGACGTCCGGCTCACCCCCACCGAGTGGCATCTGCTGGAGGTCCTGGTCCGCAACACCGGCCGGCTGGTCAGCCAGAAGCAACTGCTCCAGGAGGTGTGGGGCCCGTCGTACGGCACGGAGACCAACTACCTCCGGGTGTACATGGCGCAGCTGCGCCGCAAGCTGGAGGCCGACCCCTCGCACCCCCGGCACTTCGTCACCGAGCCGGGCATGGGCTACCGCTTCGAGCCCTGATCCGTGTCCCGTCCACCGGGCGTTGATCTGGATCCGCAACGCCCCGGTACGCTTTCTGTTATGAGTGCCGTACCTCGATCCGAGAACGCCGAGAAGCCGGTCGGCCGGTTCCGCCGGATGCTCGACCGCCTCTCCAGCTCCCAGCAGGACCTTGAGTCCGAGGAGCTTCAGGAGGACGCCCAGGCATCGGGTTGCACGCCCATCTCCTCCTGCGGCGACCGACAGATCGTCAAGGTGACTGGTACCTTGCGCACGGTCACCCTGCGCCCGCGGGCCGGAGTCCCGGCCCTGGAGGCGGAGCTGTTCGACGGCTCCGCCGCCCTGGACGTGGTGTGGCTGGGCCGGCGCTCGATCGTGGGCATAGAGCCGGGCCGCAAGATGATCGCCTCGGGCCGGATCGCCATGAGTCACGGCCGGCGGGTGCTGTTCAATCCCAAATACGAGCTGCGACCGCTCGGACAGGAGTAGCCGGTGACGTCTCTCGACAAGCCGACCACGCAGAAGCAGGAAGGCGGCGGCACGCCCGACGCCGATGCCAAGGCCGTGACGGAGGCGGCCCTGTTCGAGGCCTTCGGCGGGGTGCGCGGCATGGTGGAGACGGTCCTGCCCGGGCTGCTCTTCGTCACGATCTTCACGATCAACAAGGACCTGCACCTCTCGGCGATCGCGGCCCTCGCGGTCTCGCTGGTGCTCGTCGTCGTGCGGCTCGTCCGCAGGGACACGATGAAGCACGCGTTCAGCGGGGTCTTCGGAGTGGCCTTCGGTGTCGTCTTCGCGATGATGACCGGCAACGCGAAGGACTTCTATCTGCCGGGCATGCTGTACACGCTGGGCCTGGCCCTCGCGTACATCATCACGACTCTGGCGGGGGTCCCGCTGATCGGCCTCATCCTCGGTCCGGTCTTCAAGGAGAACCTCTCCTGGCGCAAGCGCAACCCCGGCCGCAGGAAGGCCTACGCCAAGGCCAGCTGGGCCTGGGGACTGATCCTGCTCGCCAAGTGCGCGATCCTCTTCCCGCTCTACTGGTGGGCCGACACCACACAACTGGGCTGGGTTCTCGTCATCCTCAAGATTCCGCCCTTCCTGCTCGCGGTGTACCTGACGTGGCTCTTCCTGGCAAAGGCCCCGCCGCCGATCGACGTCTTCGCGGAGATGGAGGCGAAGGAGCGCGAGGAGGAGGCCCGCGAGGCCGCTGCCTCTCGCGAACAGGGGGCGTAAGCCACCACGCGCCCCTTCAGGGAAAGCTCCGGGCCCGGGACCACACGGTTCCGGGCCCTGCGCGTGCCGCGCCACGGGAGCAGCCACGCCGCGCGAACAGCGGAGCCCGGGAGCGCCCGCGTGCGGGTCTCCCGGGCCCCAACCGGTGTACGGGTATCAGCTCGACGTCGTGTCCTCGCGGCGGACCGAGAGGAGGTCCTCCAACTGCTCCTCACGGGCCTGGGCCGCGACGAAGAGAAGCTCGTCGCCGGGTTCGAGGGTCTCCTCGTTGTGCGGGGTGAGCACGCGAGGGCCACGGATGATCGTCACCAGCGAGGTGTCCTCGGGCCAGGCCACATCCCCGACCTGCGTGCCCGCCAGCGCCGACTCCGGCGGCAGGGTCAGCTCGACCAGGTTCGCGTCGCCGTGGCTGAAGCGCAGCAGCCGCACCAGGTCGCCGACGCTCACGGCCTCCTCGACCAGAGCGGACATCAGACGCGGGGTCGAGACCGCGACGTCGACGCCCCACGCCTCGTTGAAGAGCCACTCGTTCTTGGGGTTGTTCACCCGGGCGACCACGCGCGGCACGCCGTACTCGGTCTTCGCGAGCAGCGACACGACCAGATTGACCTTGTCGTCACCGGTCGCCGCGATCACGACGTTGCAGCGCTGCAGCGCCGCCTCGTCCAGCGATGTGATCTCACAGGCGTCGGCCAGCAGCCACTCGGCCTGCGGCACCCGCTCCACCGAGATGGCGGTGGGCGCCTTGTCGATCAGGAGCACCTCGTGCCCGTTCTCCAGCAGCTCACCCGCGATGGAACGACCCACCGCGCCGGCCCCGGCAATCGCGACCCGCATCAGTGACCGGCCTCCTCGGGACCCTGGGCGAACGCCGCCTCGACCTTCTCGATCTCGTCCGTCCGCATCATCACGTGGACCAGATCCCCTTCCTGCAGCACCGTCTGCGAGGTCGGCAACAGCGCCTCGCCCAGCCGGGTCAGGAACGCGACCCGCACGCCCGTCTCCTCCTGCAGCTTGCTCACCTTGTGACCGATCCAGGCCGGTGACGTGTGCACCTCGGCGAGCTGTACGGCCCCACTGGGGTCCCGCCACAGCGGCTCGGCGCCGGACGGCAGCAACCGGCGCAGCATCTGGTCCGCGGTCCAGCGGACCGTCGCCACGGTCGGGATGCCCAGGCGCTGGTAGACCTCGGCGCGCCGCGGGTCGTAGATCCGCGCCGCGACGTTCTCGATCCCGAACATCTCGCGGGCGACCCGCGCGGCGATGATGTTCGAGTTGTCGCCGCTGCTCACCGCGGCGAACGCGCCGGCCTCCTCGATGCCCGCCTCGCGGAGGGTGTCCTGGTCGAATCCGACACCGGTGACGCGGCGACCGCCGAAACCGGAGCCCAGGCGACGGAAGGCCGTGGGGTCCTGGTCGACGACGGCGACCGTGTGCCCCTGCTGCTCCAGGGTCTGCGCGAGGGCCGCTCCCACTCGCCCGCAGCCCATGATGACGATGTGCACCTACTTACCCCGCAGTCCTGGTCATCCCGCTGACCTGCGCAAACACCCTGCTGACTCTTTTCTCTCGGCTCTGCCGGGCAACGACGGGGCATCGGTGTGCGGTTGTTGCCCTTGACGAGCTTATGACGCGGGGCCCGCGTTGCCCTCATCCGCGGTGGCTGTGCCGGGGTATGCCGGGCGCTGTCGCGTCCGTACGTAGCGCTACGTGCTCGTTCGATTGCCGCGGGGTGGCGTCAGCATGTCAGGACCGCGCGATTCCGCGCCGGAGGGGGCCGCGGCTGGGCTTCGTCAAGAGGGAACCCTTACGATCCCTTGCGTGTCCAAACTGACCGACATTCCCAAACGGATCCTGATCGGCAGGGCGCTGCGCAGCGACAGGCTGGGAGAAACGCTCCTGCCGAAGCGCATCGCACTTCCCGTCTTCGCCTCCGACCCGCTGTCCTCGGTGGCGTACGCCCCGGGAGAAGTCCTGCTGGTTCTCTCCATCGCGGGTGTGTCGGCGTACCACTTCAGCCCCTGGATCGCGGTCGCCGTCGTGGTGCTGATGTTCACCGTCGTCGCCTCGTACCGGCAGAACGTCCACGCGTACCCCAGCGGCGGCGGCGACTACGAGGTGGCGAACACCAACCTCGGCCCCAAGGCCGGCCTCACCGTCGCCAGCGCGCTGCTCGTCGACTACGTCCTCACCGTCGCCGTGTCGATCTCCTCCGGCGTCGAGAACCTGGGCTCCGCGATCCCCTTCGTCGTCGAGAACAAGGTGCTCTGCGCCATCGGCATCATCGTGCTCCTGACACTGATGAATTTGCGCGGTGTGAAGGAGTCGGGCAAGCTCTTCGCCATCCCGACGTACGTCTTCGTCGCCGGCGTCTTCATCATGATCGCGTGGGGCGCCTTCCAGGGCCTCGTCCTCGACGAGAGCATGAAGGCCCCGACCGCCGGGTTCGAGATCAAGGCCGAGCAGCAGGGCCTGGCCGGCTTCGCGCTCGTCTTCCTGCTGCTGCGCGCCTTCTCCTCCGGCTGTGCCGCGCTCACCGGCGTCGAGGCCATCAGCAACGGCGTCCCCGCCTTCCGCAAGCCCAAGAGCAGGAACGCCGCCACGACGCTGCTGCTCATGGGCGCCTTCGCCGTGACCATGTTCTGCGGCATCATCGGCCTCGCCATGGCCACCGACGTCAAGATGGCCGAGAACCCCGCGCACGACCTGCTCAGCAACGGCAAGCCGGTCGGCCCGGACTACGTCCAGGACCCGGTGATCTCGCAGGTCGCGGCGGCCGTCTTCGGTGACGGCACGTTCTTCTTCGTGCTCCTCGCCGCGGCCACCGCCCTCGTCCTCTTCCTGGCCGCGAACACCGCGTACAACGGCTTCCCGCTGCTCGGCTCGATCCTCGCCCAGGACCGCTATCTGCCGCGCCAGCTGCACACCCGCGGCGACCGGCTCGCGTTCTCGAACGGCATCGTGCTGCTGGCCGGCGCGGCGGTCCTGCTGGTCTGGGTGTACGGCGCCGACTCCACCAAGCTGATCCAGCTCTACATCGTCGGCGTCTTCGTCTCCTTCACGCTCAGTCAGACCGGCATGGTCCGGCACTGGAACCGCCATCTGAGGACCGAGGGCGACCAGGCCAAGCGCCGCCACATGATCCGCTCCCGCGCGATCAACGCCTTCGGCGCCTTCTTCACCGGCCTGGTGCTGGTCGTCGTCCTGGTCACCAAGTTCACGCACGGCGCCTGGGTCGCCCTGCTCGGCATGGTGATCTTCTACGCCACGATGTCGGCCATCCGCAGGCACTACGACCGTGTCGCCGAGGAGATCGCCGCCCCCGAGGAGCCGACCGACGACACCGTGCGCCCCTCCCGCGTCCACTCCATCGTGCTCGTCTCCAAGGTCCACCGTCCGACCCTGCGCGCCGTCGCCTACGCCAAGCTGATGCGCTCCGACAGGCTCGAAGCGCTCAGCATCAACGTCGACCCGGCCGAGACGAAGGCGCTCAAGGACGAGTGGGACCGGCGCGGCATCAACGTGCCGCTGAAGATCCTGGACTCGCCCTATCGCGAGATCACCCGGCCGATCATCGAGTACGTGAAGAGCCTGCGGCGCGAGAGCCCGCGGGACGCGGTCAGCGTGATCATTCCCGAGTACGTCGTCGGCCACTGGTGGGAGCACGTGCTGCACAACCAGAGCGCCCTGCGTCTCAAGGGCCGTCTGCTGTTCACCCCGGGCGTCATGGTGACCTCCGTCCCGTACCAGCTGGAGTCCTCCGAGGTCGCGAAGAAGCGGGCCAGGAAGCGCCAGGAATGGAACGCGCCGGGAGCGGTGCGTCGTGGCCCGGTGACCGAGCGCCCCAAGGAGCCCAGCACCAAGAGCTGAGGAGCTCTCGCACCCACGTAGACTGGGGGGCTGTCGTCCGCACAGGGCGACGCCCCCCTCTCGTATCCCTGGAGCCGTCCCCGTCATGCAGAACGCACCTGAGTCTTCGCTGGTCGGGGAGGAGTACGAGGTCGAGGTCGGCCCCGTCGCACACGGCGGCCACTGCATCGCCCGCACGAACGAGGGCCGCGTCCTGTTCGTCCGGCACGCGCTGCCCGGCGAGAAGGTCGTCGCCCGCGTCACCGAGGGCGAGGAGGGCTCCCGCTATCTGCGCGCCGACGCCGTACGCGTCCTGGAGGCATCGAAGGACCGCGTCGAGGCGCCGTGCCCGTACGCAGGCCCCGGCAAGTGCGGCGGCTGCGACTGGCAGCACGCCAAGCCGGGCGCCCAGCGCCGCTTCAAGGGCGAGGTCATCGCCGAGCAGCTGAAGCGGCTCGCGGGCCTCACCCCGGAGGAGGCCGGCTGGGACGGCACGGTCATGCCGGCGGAGGGCGACAAGCTGCCCGCGGGCGAGGTGCCCGCCTGGCGTACGCGCGTGCAGTACGCGGTCGACGCCTCCGGGAAGGCGGGCCTGCGACGCCACCGCTCCCACGAGGTCGAGCCGGTCGAGCACTGCATGATCGCAGCCCCCGGCGTCACCGAACTCGGCATCGAGAAGCGCACCTGGGAGGGCATGGCGTCCATCGAGGCCATCGCCGCCACCGGTTCCGGTGACCGCCAGGTGATCCTCACCCCGCGCCCGGGCGCCCGCCTCCCGATCGTCGAACTCGACAAGCCGGTCTCGGTGCTCCGTATCCACGAAAGGGACGGCAGCGTCCACCGCGTCCACGGCCGCCCCTTCGTCCGCGAGCGCGCCGACGACCGCACCTACCGCGTCGGCATGGGCGGCTTCTGGCAGGTCCACCCGAAGGCCGCCGAGGTCCTCGTCCAGGCCGTCATGCAGGGACTGATGCCCCGTAAGGGCGACACGGCCCTCGATCTCTACTGCGGCGTCGGCCTGTTCGCCGGCGCGATCGGCCAGCGCGTGGGGGAGAAGGGCGCGGTCCTCGGCATCGAATCCGGCAAGCGCGCCGTCGAGGACGCCCGCCACAACCTCCAGGACCTCCCGCGCGTCCGCATCGAACAGGGCAAGGTCGAATCCGTCCTCCCGCGCACCGGCATCACCGAGGCCGACCTCGTCGTCCTCGACCCGCCCCGCGCGGGCGCGGGCCGCTCCACCGTCGAGTACGTCTCGGGCCTGGGCGCCCGCCGCATCGCCTATGTGGCGTGCGACCCGGCGGCGCTGGCGCGGGACTTGGCGTACTTCCGGGAGAACGGGTACAGGCCGCGGACGCTGCGGGCGTTCGACCTGTTTCCGATGACGCACCACGTGGAGTGTGTCGCCATCCTCGAACCTGCCGCGAAGGGCTCCTGAGACGAGTAGGCGGGCCTCTCAGCCAGAGGTGTAGGGCAGGTTTGTGCCTGGGGTCTCGCGACGCGTCGCGGCTCGCCCTGCCAAGCATCAGGTGAGAGGCAGCGTCGCCGCTGGTGACGGGCTCGCCGTAGACGGCTCGCACGGAGGCCCGTGCACCGGGGGCTCTTCCGGAAGCGTCTTGGGGAAGAGGGCCGGGGGGAGGTCCGTCGGGTGGTGGTCGGTGAGGGACGAGATCGGGGACTCGGGGGCGGTTAGGGCGCGGTGGACCGTCAGGGCGATGGTCCTCAGGATCTGGACGGCTTTGTCGGCGGGGATGAGGTCCGGGTCCGTGCGCAGTTCGATCTCTATGCGGTCGCGGGCGTTGACGCGGACGTAGAAGGGGTGGCCGGCCTGGCGGGCCGGGGGTGACCAGCGGAGCTCCGCCTCCTCGTCGGCCCAGGCGTCGGCCGGGGGCGGCGTCGACGGGGCGTCTACCAGGTGGTTGAACCAGGCGTCGTGGACGAAGCCGGTGCCCTCAGTCAGCTCGGACGCCCGGTCCACGTCGTAGCAGCCGTGCCGGTAGGCCATCATCGCGCGGAGGTTCGTGCGTTTGAGGTAGGTGGCGAGGGGGGTCTTGGGGGCCGGTTCGCAGACCAGCGGGGCCAGTTGGTTCATGGTGCTGACGAGGGGGCGCCACCGCGGCTCGAAGCGGTTGGCCGACATGAGGCTCAGCATGATCCGGGACCGGCCCAGGGCGTTGCCGAGCGCCACCGCCGTTGCCGCCGCCAGCACGCTCTGCGTCGACACCTTGTGCACCTCCGCCGCCCGTACGACCAGGGCACCCAGCCGGCCTGACCTGAGGGTCGCCTGGATGCGCCGCTCGCCCGTGCGGGGCGGGGCAGCCGGGAGGTTGCGGACGGGTCCCTGCTCCAGCAGGTTCCGCCAGTACTTCTCGAAACCCTTCCGGCGGGACGCCCACGACTCCGACCGCTGGGCCAGGGCCAGTTCACGGGCGGTCGGAGCGGGCCCGTACTCCGCCCCCGGGTCCGCGACCAGCGCGCGGAACTGGGCCTCCAGCTCCTGCACCGACCACAGGTCCACGGCCATGTGCGACAAGGAGAGGGACAGGTACTGTGGTGCCCCGTTCCGCAGGACCAGCGCACCCCGCCAGCCCACGTCGTCCGTCACGGGGAACGCCGAACCGAGCAGGTTCCGCGTGTTCTCGTCGGGGTCCGCGGGGCCGTCCTCGACCAGCTCGATCCGGGGCTCCGCCTCGTCCAGGACCCGCTGCGCCGGCTGGCCGTCCACGACATGGTACGTCGTCCTCAGGGATTCGTGACGCTCCGCCAGGCACCGCAGGGCGCCGAGCGCCGCGTCGGTCCCGATGCCCCGGAGGTCCCAGGTGGCCGGGACGTTGACCTCCATCAACCGCTCATGGGCGAACGTCTCCATCGACCGCCACGTCGAAAGCTGCCCGAAAGTGAGCGGGGCGTCCACGATGTCTCCTTCTCTGGTTCTTGTCGACCGCGCCCGGACGACGTCGCGTGTCCGCCGGGCGCGGCAATGGAGCGGAAGTCCGATCCGGTTCCTTAGGTGCAGACGACCTTGCTCATGCTTCACACCTCCTTCCTGTCTTCAGAGAAGTGAGGCGGTGCTCGGCTATTACGTGGTAAGACCTATTCATTGGCCAATGGCCGGTCAACCATCCCCCGCTGACAACTTGTTGCCGTCCCTTGCTGGCCAGCGGGAACCGGCCCGCTCGCCCTTGACGCTGCCAGTCCCGGTGCAGAGGCTTTCCTTCAGCGCGTTCATGTTATCCAAAACATCGACGGGCAGGGGAACGTTGAATTCGCGTTCATGCGCGTTCGGAAGCTATTGGTCTATCGATCACGGCCCTGAAGAATCGATCTCAACAGTCAGCAAGACGGCGGGAATTCGGCGATGGCGGACGAAGAAAAGCTCAGGGACTATCTCAAGCGTGTGACGATCGAGCTGGCCGACACGCGACGCCAGTTGGCCGAGTCCGTCGACCGGAACTCCGAACCCATCGCCATCGTCGGCATGGCCTGCCGCTACCCCGGCGGCGTGACCGGCCCCCAGGACCTGTGGGACCTGGTCAAGTCGGGCACCGACGCCACCACCCCGTTCCCGACCGACCGGGGCTGGGACCTGGAGAAGCTCTACGATGCTGATCCCGACGTACCCGGCACCAGCTACGTCCTGCGGGCCGGCTTCCTGGAGGGCGTCGCCGAATTCGACGCGCCCTTCTTCCAGTTGAGCCCCCGTAACGCCCTGGCGACCGATCCGCAGCACCGCCTCCTGCTGGAGGTGACGTGGGAGGCCCTGGAAGGCGCGGGCATCGACCCGCAGTCCCTGCGCGGCAGCGACACCGGTGTGTACGTCGGCATGATGTACGACCACTACTCCACGCAGTTCCTCGGCGCGGTCCCGGAGAGCCTCGACGGCACCCTCCTCGTCTCCAGCGCCCCGAGCGTGCTCTCCGGGCGGGTCTCGTACACCTTCGGCTTCGAAGGCCCCTCCCTGACGCTGGACACGGCGTGCTCCTCCTCCCTCGTCACCCTCCACCTCGCCGCCCAGGCGCTGCGGCAGGGTGAGTGCTCCTTGGCTCTGGCCGGTGGTGTGACGGTGATGTCCACCCCCGATCCGTTCGTGGAGTTCTCGCGTCAGCG
>NZ_JBVJKN010000036.1:0-65163 GCF_055585225.1 Streptomyces sp. NPDC053673
CCCGCGGAGCGGGTAGGAACGCGCTGCGCGCGTCCAAGGGAAACCGCCTTGCTTCGCAAGGCGGCCTGGGCTCGCTTCGCTCCCCCAGGAGCAACCCCCGCTTCGCGGAGGTTGCTTGACGGAGTGTTGATGGGGGGCCGAGCGAAGCTCGGCCCCCCATCAACCAGACTGCTGCGCAGTCCGGTTCGGCAGGTCCGCTTCGCTCCCCTGCCTCTGGCTTTCCGGCTTCGCCTCCAAGCCTGGCCCGCTACGCGGGCAGCTAGCTACAGCAGGTGGGGGTTCGGGGGTTGGGTCATTATCCTCCGCTTGGGCTCAGACTGAGTCCTCTTGCCCAAGCTCGCACGGCGTCGGTGATGGCCCTGTCATAGTGGTGTGGAAGCTCGGTCTCCGAGGCGCGCAATCAAAAATGGCTGCGGATAAAGTCTACGCTCAACGGGTAGTGCCTCTGGCGGGTGGCCCCGGGTAAGAGGTGATGTGCTGTGTCGACTCGGTGGACGCTCCGTCCCCATCAGGTCGAGGCTGTTGACGCGGTGGTGCGGGCCTTGGAGCACGTTCCTGATGAAGAATCATCAGGTGACGTACGGGCCCAGGTTGTCGCCGCTACGGGAACGGGCAAGAGCCTGATCGCCGTGAACGCGGCGCGGGCTCTGCGTGCACGGCGGGTGCTGGTGCTGGTTCCCACGCTCGGGCTGCTGGCGCAGACGGTGTCTGTGTGGCGTGAGGCGGGGCGCCGGGGTCCGATGTTCGGTGCCTGTTCGCTGTCGGGCGAGGATGCGCAGGTTCTTCAGTGCACCACCGATGAGGCGGAGTTGGTGGGGTGGGTTTCCGGTCTGGAGTCGGTGACGGTCTTTGCCACCTATGCCTCGTTGGGGGTGGGGGTCTTGGAGCGGAGTCATCGCTCGGGGCTGGGCGCCTGGGATCTGGTGGTGGTGGATGAGGCGCATCGGACGTCGGGGGCGTTGGGCAAGGCGTGGGCGGGGGTTCATGACAATGCGCGGGTGCCGGCGTTGCGGCGGTTGTACATGACGGCTACGCCGCGGCTGTGGGAGGTGACGGATCGGGAGGGGCCGGGGGGTAGTGAGCTGGTTGCGTCGATGGATGACGAGGCCGTGTTCGGTCCGGTGGTGTATCGGCTGTCGTTGTCGGAGGCGATTGAGCGGGGGCTGGTAGCTCGGTACCAGGTGGTGTGTGTCGACATCGCGGATCCTGGGCTGTCCGTGGTCGAGTTGGCCGGGGGTGCGGGGAGGACGGCGCAGGTTCGGGGTGTGCGGCTGGCGGCTTTGCAGACGGCGGTGATGAAGGCGGCCGCGGAGCGGAAGCTGAGGCGGCTGCTGACGTTTCATTACCGCACCAGTGAGGCTGAGGCGTTCTCCAGTGGTCTTGGTGCGGTGGCGAAGGAGTTGTGGGAGAGCGACCCGGAGCTGTATGCGGCGCCTGATGCGGTGTGGGCTGACTGGTTGTGCGGGGAGCACAAGCCGACGCATCGGGGGTGTGTGCTGGAGAAGTTCGCTTCGGAGCCGGAGGGTGATCTGGGGGCGGCGTGGGTGCGGGTGCTGTCGTCTGTGCGGGTGCTGGGTGAGGGGGTGGATACCAAGGAGTGCGATGCGGTTGTCTTCGCGGACGTGCGGGGGTCGGCTGTCGACATCGTCCAGGCGGTAGGGCGGGCGCTGCGGATGCAGCCTGGGGAGGGCAAGGTGGCCTCCCTGGTGGTGCCGGTCTTCCTCGGGCCGGGTGAGCAGCCTGATGAGATGCTGGTCTCTCGGGCCTATGGGGAGCTGGTGAAGGTTCTGGCAGCGTTGCGGGCTCATGACGCCCAGGCCGTGGAGCAGTTGGCTGTTCCCCAGGTGGCCGGCGGCGCTGCCGCCGGGGAGGCGGTCCGGGCGGCGGGCGAGGTGAGCCAGGCTGCCGGGGAGCTGCTGTCGTTCTCCCGGCCGCGGGATCCGGCGCAGCTGGCTGCGTTCATCAGTCTGCGGGTGCTGGAGCCCGAGACGCAGTTCTGGCGGCGGGGCCTGGCTGCCGCGCTCGCCTACCGCAGCGACCGTGGTGATCTGGCGGTGCCGTATGAGTATCGGACTCCGGACGGGTTTGCCCTGGGGGTGTGGATCGCCCGGCAGCGCTCCTCGCGCAACCGCGGGGAGCTGAGCGCGGAGCGGGTGGGGCAGCTGGATGAGCTCGGCATGATCTGGGCGCATGCCGAGGTCGCGTTCGCCGAGGGGCTGTCGGCGGCGCGGGGGTGGGCGGCTGAGCACGGGCATCTGCTGGCGCCGGCTGATGCCATGTGGGAGGGCTATCCGGTGGGACTGTGGCTGAAGAACCAGCGGGCCGTCGCGCGGCAGGGCAAGGGCGGGCAGGGAGCGGTTGGGCTGAGTGCGCAGCGGCGGCGGGCCTTGGAGAACATCGACCCGTCCTGGTGTCCTTCCTGGTCGGTGTCCTGGCAGCGGTGCTTCCATCTCGCCCGGCTGCACGTGCGCAGCGGGAAGGTGCTGCCGGAGGAGGCGGGGTGTCTGGTGGTCCAGGGGGAAGATCTGGGGCAGTGGGCGGTGTCGCAGCGGCGTCAGTGGGACACGCTGGGGGCGGCGCGGCAGTGGCTGCTGCGGGAAGAGCTCGGGCTCGGGCCGCTGCAGGACAGCGAGAAGGTCATCGCGGCGCCGCGTCGTACGCGGGCGCAGGTCTGGGCGGCGAACGTGGCGGCTGCCCGCCAGTACCAGCAGCGTGAGGGGCACCTGGAGGTGCCTCACCGGCACGTCGAGGAGGTGGGGGGTGATGCGTGCGCACTGGGGGTGTTCATCGCCAACAGCCGCGCCCGCCGCGCGCGGCTCGCGCCCGAGCGGGTCGAGGAGTTGTCCAAGCTGGGGATGCGGTGGGTGTAGGGCGCGGCTGGTCGCGTGAGAGTTGCTGGGCGGGGTGGCCGCGCGGGCCGGTCGGGCGGGCCGGTGCGTCGTGCCGTGCTGGGGCGGGAGGAGGTCAGTGGAACAGTGCTCGTGCCAGGACGGCCTGAAGTTTTCCGCCGGCGGCTGCGGCACCGAACTCGGCTGAGGTGGGGTCACCGGCCAGACCCGTGCACAAAACGACGCACTCCTGTGTCTGCAGCATCTGCCACATCGCGTCGGTGACCCGGGTGTGGTCGCTGTTGCGGATGATCGTCGGTTGTCCCCCTGCGGGTGCGGCGCCGTGCAGGCCTTCGAAGGCTCTGGTCTCGGCGCCGAAGATGGCCGTCCACTCGTGGCTTGGCTTGGGGATGCCCGGAGCCTGCCACGTCGGCCAGTTGAAGAAGTCCTTCATCTGGCTGGCCTCTCGCATGCCGCCGACTGGGTTCAAGGCGAGGAGGACGATGCGTGTGGTGGCAAGGGTGGTCTCTACCTGCCGGCCCTCTCGGCGCGCGCTTTCGATTTGTGCGGTCTGCAGGCCGACGTGGGTGACGCTGAAGTTCAGGGCGGGAAGCAGTGCTCCCCGGGGGGTGCCCAGTTGTGCGGTCATGCTTCCAGGATCGGAAGGCTTTTAGGTTCACGGTTTTTAGGTGGTTCACCATGAAAGTGTATGGATCATGTGGGTTTGGCGTATCGAGTCGTTTCGTGTCTGCGATAACGGTGCTGGTTGCCCGTTGCTGGCCCAGCGGGTTGTGCGGGACGCATCAAGGAGCAGTTCCTCGGCCGGGGATCTGGTGTCAGAGGCGGTCCATCGGCTGGGCCGCTGCTGCATAGTTCGGGCTCGTCGTGGGCCGTGCGGCTGTTCGCCGGCTGGCTAGCTCAGGTAGAGCGGGAGCAAGGCGCGCGTGAGTTGCTCACCCCGGGTGGTTACAGCAGTGAAGTCGGCTCGGTTCATTGCCGCGAAGTTGGTTGGGTAGGACGCGACTCGCTCCCGCGGTACGAGGTCGGCGGGCGGGGCGGGCAGTCGGTGGTCCTGCATGCCGAGGTAGGCGAGTGTGAAGCCGTCGATACGCCCGGCGGCTCCCCACTCGTGCAGTCGGGCACGGCCTGCGTCCTGGTTCTTGCGGTGTACGACTTCGAAGGAGCGGCGCAGGCGTCCGGCAAAGAAGTGCGGCGCTCTGGAGGGCAGTTCTCCCGGCCCGGCGTCACAGGCGATGATGTAGGAAACGTCGAAGACCTGGGGGGTGAATGCGGGGTTCCTGCCGGGTTCGAGGACGGACAGGCCGAGGTTGTCGAACACGCCGCCGTCGGTCAGCAGAACGGTCTGGCGCTGGCGCTGGCCGGAGCGCTCGAAGGTGAAGGTGCGTTCCAGAGCCGGCAGCAGGACGGGGAAGGCCGCGGAGGCGGCGACTGCGGTGGCGACCTGGACGGGTTCGGTGATGGTGCCGTAGCGGGAGCAGCTGCTGAGGGTGCTGCCGAAGCGGACGGCGTTGGTGGTGGCCAGGTCGGTGGCGGTGAGGACGGTGTCGAGGCCGGGATGGGTGACCTGGTCCATGGTCTTGGTGCCGAAGGCCCGCTCGGTGAGGAGAGTGGCCAGGGCGTCGGTGCGGTTGACGGGGCGGGCGACGGTGACAGTGTGGGAGAACAGGCCCCGGGCTGCGGCCTGGCTTGCGGCGGTGAGGTTGCGGGTGGCGGCGGCAGGGGTGAATGCCTTGCGGATGATGTCCTTTTGCAGGCCGGCGCGCAGCAGTTCGGTGGTGTGGGCGTCGAAGTCCGCAAAGTCGGTGGGTCCGTAGGCCCACAGGGCGGCCAGGAGGGAGCCGCCGGAGATGCCGGAGACGACGCGGATCTGGCTGAGGAGGTCGCGGTCGTTCAGAGCGCGCAGGCAGCCGAGGTGGAAGGCGGCTGCGCGTGAGCCTCCGCCGGAAAGGGCGAGGCCGATGTGGCGGGTCATGGGCGGGCATCGTCCGATCGGCGCGGGGTGGGCAGTCGGTGGGGCTGGGTGGCGTAGCCGCCGGGCCACCAGGTGATGTCCGGCTGCCCCGCGGTTACGCGGGGCTGGGCCGGGGTGGGCGCTGGGGTATCGGTGCGGTCGGCGAGGCGGGCGTAGAAGTGGGGTGGCTTGTCGTCCTCGAGCCAGGCCTTCCATACGTGGGTGGGGCCGCCGGCGATGAGGACCAGGGCGCGGGGCGGGGTGTCGTCGAGGGGCAGGGTGAGGGTGCCCATGGCGGCGAGGTCGGTTGGACTGGGGCGGGCCGGGCCGTGGGGGTGGGTGTGCCACATGCCGAGGAAGCGGGTGGTGGCTTGCGTAGCCGTGCGGCGGGCTGCGAGGTGTTCTCGGATGCCGGTGGTGCCGTGCTCGAAGTGGTGCTCGCTGAGCAGGGAGTCTGGAGGCGGACCAGTTGCTTCGTCGATCCACAGGATGCGGGTGGCGTCGTCGATGGCGCCCAGGAGCATGCCGCCGGTTTCCACCCGGGGGCCGCGGACGCGGGCACCGCGGCGGGCTTCGGCGCGCATTTCGGCGAGGGCGGCCGTGCTGATGCGGACCTGGTAGCCGCCTTCCTCGGTCAGGACGGTGTCGTTGGGCCAGGTCCACCACCGGGCCGCTGGCGAGGCGGGGTCGCTGGGGCCGGTGGGTGAACGGACGGTGAGGGCGGCCATGGTCTGCTGGGGCTCGGGGGTGGCCAGGGCGTGGAGGATGCCGGTCATGAGTTGGCCGGCCAGGCCGGTGACGTCGGCGGCGGAGCCGGTGAAGGTGGCGTCCGAGCAGCCGGGTTCGGGCTGGAAGAGGTCAGTGCGCGGTTGGGCGGGGAAGAAGTCGTCGAGGATGTCGGCGTGGGCGCCGGTGGTATTGGTGCGGGCGGCGAGCCCGGTGCGGCGCAGGATGTCGCTGCCGGCGCCGGTGGCACGGGTGGGCGAGAAGGCGGCGATGCCGCGGGTCGCCTGATGGCCGATCATCACGGTGGCCAGCGGCGGCCAGGTGGTGGGGTCGGTGGCGCGGACGGCTTCGAGGTGAGCGCGCACGATGCGGTTGGCGGTGGCGTCGATGATCAGGTCGAAGGAGTGCACGTCGGCGCCGTCGAGGGTGGTGGTGATGTTGCCGGGCAGCGGTTCGACGCAGGTGGTGTGCGGGGTGATGGCGGAGAGCCGGTCGGCGAGCGTGCGGCACTTGGAGAGGCCGATGTCGGCGTCTGTGTAGGGCTGGCGGGTCAGGATGCCGGGGTGGATGAGGGACTGGTCGGCGACGGTGACGCGGGCGGCTCCGGCGCGCACGCACATCTCTGCCATGGGGGCGCCCAGGGCGCCGGAGCCCAGGACGAGGATCTGCTTGCCGTTGAGCCATGCAGCCGGGGTGGCGGCGTCCCGGCGCACGGTGACTTCCGGGCGGGCTTCCTGGATGCGGGCCCACCGGGTGGGCAGGCTGCCCAGCCATTTCTCGCTGGTCTGCTCGAGGAAGTTCTGGCCGAGTTCGGCCAGGGGCGGGTAGCCGTCGAAGGCGGCTGCGGACAGGCGCCCCATCAGGTCGGCCAGGTCGGGAAGGTTCCAGGCGACCAGGTGGGGCAGCAGGTGGTCGCTGCCGGCGATGCCGCGGGAGGGGGTGCCGAGCAGGAGGTAGAGCGGGGCGACGGGGGTGTCGTCGTCCGGGTCGGCGACGGGCAGCAGGACGGTGCGGTTGCGGTCGGCGGCCACGCCGATCAGGCCGAGGATGACGGCCGGGGTGATCCCTTCGCCGGCCAGGGTCCCGATCAGCTCGCGGGCGGTGTTGGGGTATTCGAAGGTCAGGTGCCGTGTGGCGATCACTGCGGGGGCGAGGAAGACCTCCGACCCTGGCGGCAGCCCGGCTGTCTGGCGGGCTTGTTCGGCGCTGGTGGGCCAGGAGCCCAGGGGCAGCCAGCCGACCACGTCCTGGCGGTCGTCGCGGACCCGGTGCATAAGGGCCGCGCCGATCCAGGGTGCGCCCTGTGCGGTGGGGGCGTCGTGGCGGACGACCAGCAGGCCTGCGGACTGGTGGGTCAGGGCGTTGGGCGGGTGGAGGGGCTCGCCGGGCGTGTCGAGTTCCCCCGCGGCGGCGGCCTGGAACCAGTCCCAGACGCGGGTGATGAAGCCGTACATGCCGTCGGCCGGGTCCCATTCTGTGGCCGGTGAACGGTACATGCACAGATGGCGGGCCCAGTTGACGTGCGGGGCGCCCGCGAAGCGGGTGTGGGCCGTGCGTACCTGGGGGACGGCGAAGGGGAACGTGGGCGGGATCAGCAGGGTGATCGCTTCGCGCCGCTTGAAGTGCAGGCCGGCGGGTCTGCGGGACAGGGTGGAGCAGTCCACGCCGAGGCGGGCCTCGATCCAGCCGGGGAATCCGTCGGCGGAGTCGGCGGGGGTGATGCGGCCCAGCTCGAGGGCGTTGTTGGCGGCGGCGATCCGCTCAAGCTGGGTGATGGCCAGCTGCTGTCCGGGGGTTGCTGCCTGCAGGAGGAGGTCGCTCACGCGTCACCGAATCCGACGGAGGTTGCGGGGACGGCCTCGTCGCCGCGGGCCTGGCGGACCGCTTCCCGGCCTGCCTCGATACCGCGCGGCTGTGGAACTGGCGCGGCGGCCTGCGTGAGGGGGACGCTGTGGGTCAGGCCCAGTGCGGTGAGCAGCGTGCGCGAGCGGCCTGCCAGGGCGGCGGACTTCTCTTCGAGTTCGCCGGTGGTGACCAGGTCCAGGCCCAGGCCGGGCTCGAGGGCGAAGACCACCGGGCGGGGGTCTTCCGGAGTGGGGTGTTCACCGGTGCACAGGACGGGCAGTTCTGTGATCGTCTCGTAGGCGTCGCGGGCGAGCTTGTGGGGCGGGTTGTCGCCGCTCTTGTCGCTGGTACGGAAGGGCCGGGAGCTGGCTATCACGCGGGCGTCGGGGCCGGCATGGGCTTGCAGCTGGTCGAGGATGTCCTGCTTGAGTTCCTCAGTTCCGTCTTCGCCGGGCGCGTACATGACCTTCTTGGAGCAGTGGTGCGGGGAGAGCAGGACGTCCCACTCGACACGCTCGGTGCGGTCGTGGGATTCGCTGTAGTCGAGGATTTTCTTGATGGTCGGGTAGGCGAGGTCGCCCAGGAGCAGGATGCGGCCCGCCGTGCCGTCTGCGGCGGTCAGTTTCAGCTGCAGGGCGAGCGAGGTCTCGTTGCGCTCGCCTGCGCAGTCGTCGCGGAACGGGGCGTGGACGAATGCCTCGAACCGGTCGGAGACGTCGGTGCCGTCGATGGTGCTGATCGCCTTGCCGGGGGTGGTGAAGTAGGCGTCGGGCAGTTCGGCGTAGGAGTGCTGGTCGCGGTCGTCGTCGTAGCCGATGATGCGGACCCGGTCGCCGCTCTTGGGTTCCTTGCCAGCCTTGTTGGCCTTGATGGTGGCCTTCACCCGGCGTTCGACTTCGTCATGGAAGAGCTGGGCGTCCTCGCACATCGGGGTGTCCTCATCGAGCTCCCGCCACAGTCGCGGAGTCGCCCAGATCTCGCCGATCTTGATGGAGCTCTCCAGCAGGTCTCCGAAGCCGCAGCAGTGGTCCAGGTCCGCGTGGGTGAGCGCGAACAGGGCCAGGTAGGGCGTCTCGTCGTCGAGCTGCGGCAGGGTGTCCGCCAGGCGGTCGATGACCGCGGCCACGACCGCGTCGTCTTCGTCTGCGGCCTTCATGTCGCGCAGGTCGACCTGCATGACCAGGCCGTCGCCCAGCACGACGGTGGTGGAGTCTCCGGTGCCGACCGGCCAGAACACCACGCCCCGCTCGGGCAGTTCCGTCTCGACCATGTCCTACCTCTTCACGCCATTGTGATCAACGAGCCGGTAAAGCACATGACTTCACCGTGACGTCCAGGTGTACCACCCGCCACTGACAACCGGCCCGCACGCCGACCCCGGGACGGGGCGGAGAACGGCTACGGGCAGGGCAGGGACGGCGTTTTCCGGCATCGCCAACAGATGTCGTCGGGCAAGAGCCCGGGCCAAGGCCACCCATTTGTCTCCGGGCGCGCAGATGCCGGAAGAGACCACGGAGGCACTTGCCGTAAGCCTGTCGGCGAGACCAGGGTTGCTCTCGATGCGGAGGGACCACGGTGGGGGCGGGGATGACGGAGAGCGGCACGACGGAGTCCGTCCTGGGGCTCATGAGCGACAAACCGCGCGAGCAGACGGCTTTTAAGTCCTTGGTCGCTGGCTTGCGGTCCCAGGGACTCCGGGCTGAGCTGCGGGGAAGCCCTGAACGGCAGGAGAGGCTGTACCTGTACACGCCGCCGATTCCGGTGGATGCGGAGATCGAGATCGAGAGTGTCGCCGGATTCGTTGATCACACGGTGGTGCCTGCGCCACAGGAAGATCCCCGGCGGGTCGCAACGCAGGACACGGTCGCTCATGAACTCATCGGCCGACTTCAGGAGTTGGCTGCCCAGGCGCCGGGCGGCGGCCTGTGGCTGTCGATCAGCGCGGGGCCCTGGCTCGGCGCCCGGAAGAAGAACGCGAGCGCCTCTACGGTCGTGTCGTCGCGATGGCCCGCAAGGCGGTTGCGCGGGGCAAGCCGTTCGTGGATCTGCGAGACCTGCCTCGAGGAGCGTTTCCTCTGCCGACGATCGGCTTCTGCGTCCCACCCGATGCGAACCATCGTGTCACGATCGGCTTCAACGACCAGGTCGTCGGGTGGTCGGGCCGGATGACGGCCCACGGACGGTGGACGTGCACCGTCGGCGAGTTGCGGCCCAGCATCGGCCGCGCGGTGGAGGGGAAGTTGAAGAAGCAGCTGGCTCGCGTCCGGGCGGTCGAGCCCGACAAGCCGATCGGGCTCCTCCTCGACAGCAGACCCATGCAGGGCGGGAAGGGAAAGCCGGAGCCGGTGTTCGACCTTCCTGCGCTGGCTCTGGGCGCTCTGCTCACCGAGATCGCCCAGGACTGGCCCGGTGTGCTGACCAAGGCATGGCTTCTTTCCCCGCAGGGGCTCACCAGCGTCTACGGCGGCGGTGACAGCTTCGCCTGGTGATGCGGCCTCCGCATGCTGCGGCCTCCGTTGCAATCCGCACCGCGCTCGCGTCCGGCCAGCGCCCAGCCTGCAGCGACCCACCGGCCAGGACCGAGAACCGGCTTTGACGAACACCCGGTCACTGAGGTCACGGAGGTGCACCGCGTTCTCAAGGCCACGCCCTGCGGCTCGGTTGTGTCCTTGAGCGCTGATGTGTGGAGGCACAAGCCCCAGCCACTATTCAGAGCCGTCAGGATGGTCATTGACCCAGGACAGGCCGCCCAGGTCGAGTCGTTGGCGGGTGCGGGTGACGGCTACATACGCGAGGCGGGCCTCGCCATCGTCGATCGGCCCGGGCACAGAGCGTCCGGTGCCGTCTGTGCTCTCGCTGTCTTTGGGCGGGGTGAAGTCGTCGGCGATTTTCACACGGGCCCATTCGCGGCCCTTGGCCTTGTGGGCGGTAGAGACGGTCACCTCGGCATGGTTTTCCGGGCTGAGGCGGGCGAGGGCGGCGAGGATGGCGTCGGTGCCGTGGGTGTCGACCAAGTCGACCAGCGGTTGCAGGTCGCGCCCGGCCGGGTCGTGGGCGGCGTAGTCCTGCAGGGCGCCCCAGGAGGGGAATAGGACCAGTTCTGGGTGGTTGGTGCGGCGGCCTTCCTTGAGGTCGCGGGCGGCTTGGGCGAGGGTGCGCAGGCTGTCTCCTCCCCCGCCCAAGGCGGTGCGGCATCCGGCGGCCAGTAGATCCATGACCTGGGTCATGGATCCGACGTTGGTGCGGCACAGCACCGCGTCAGGCCGGTCGACATATCCGAGTTCGGTGGGAACGGCGCGGGTGCCGGTCAGGCGGATGGGGGCGTTGGCCAGGTGCAGCCAGCGGTTGGCCTCCTGGGCGAGGTGGGGTCCGAAGCGGAAGGACTGCGACAGGGCGAGCTGGGTGCCGTCGAAGCCGGTCATGATGTCCTTGGCGCCGCGCCAGTGGTAGATGGCCTGGGCGGAGTCGCCCACCATCACCAGTTGGGCGTGGTCGCGCTGGTTGAGGAAGATCTGTTCGACGACTGGGTTGGTGTCCTGGGCCTCGTCCAGCAGCAGGAAGTCGGCGTCGATCCTCGGCCGGGTCAGCGCCCAGATCTTCAGGTAGTGGTCGTGGTCGAAGCGGACACAGCCGTCGTCAGGGTTTTGCAGGTCGGTCCAGGCCTTGTGGGCGAACGGCACGATTTGGGCGGCGAGTTGGTTGTGCAGGTCCTGGTCTTCCAGGCCGCGCAGGCGCGGGACGTGGTGGCGGGAGATCTCGGGATCGGCCGTGTGGCAGAACTGTGTGACAGTGCGCAGGACCGCGTTGGAGAGGGCTCTTTGGGACACCTCGCGCTCGCCGATGCGGATGGCTTGGGTGAGGCCCAGGGCTTGGCCGGTCTGCCAGGCCGGGCGGCGGGGTGCGTTGAGACGCTGGGTGTAGCGGTGGCCGACGGCGGCGTAGGCGAGGGCGTGCGCGGTCTTGCACCGCACGTTTTTGGGGAAGCGGGCAGTCGCGTCCTGGGCGATGGCCCGGTTATAGGCGAGGTAGCGGCCGCGGCGCTGGGTGGTGCGGGCGAGCAGGGCCAGGGTGGTGGTCTTGCCGGTGCCTGCGCCGGCCTGCAGGGCCAGGTGCTGGCCGGCGTGGAAGGCGTCGGCCGCGGCACTCTGTTCGTCGGTCGGGTTCAGCACGACGGGTCTCCGATGGGATGGGTCAGGGCACGTCCGACGGCCGCCAGAAGGTGCGCGGCGGTCGTGCCGGCGAGCAAGCCGTGCACCGCCCGGTCGAGGCGGTCGGTCTCCTCATCGGCGTGCTGGGCAAGGGCGCGGTGAAGGGCCAGCGCCACGAAGTGTTCCGGGGACTGCCCCGCCTGGTCGGCGGTACGGCGGAGGGTGGCGTGCACGTCGGGCGGGAAGGCGACGTTAAGCAGGATCTGGCCGCCGGCGTCCGGATAGTGCGTGGTGATTACGTCGATGGGCAGCTGAGCGCCGAGGCGGCGGCGCAGACGGTGCGCGGCCCGGCCCGGGGCTTTGGCGCGCACCAGGGCAAGGACACGGGTGGCGTCGCGGTTGGCCGCGAGCGGCAATGTGTGGGCGGCCTGGTGCAGTTCGGCCGGGGTGGCGGGCCGGGTCAGGATGATTTCCAGGGCGTGGTACGGCATTCTCACCTCTGCCCGTGGCGGCCGGTCGAGGGGTGCGGCAGGCGGGTGTGGATGTGCACGGTGTGCAGGAGCGGGTCGAAACCTGCCATCCGGTCAGGGCCAGATCTGCTGCGCCGTCGGCGGCGGCATGCGCGGGGCAGCGCTGGGTGCGCCAGCGCAGTTGTTCGGTATAGGGCAGGCGGCTGAGATCGTAGACGGCCATCGGGGCTGCGGGAAGGGCGAGTTGGCCGCGATGCGCAGTGGCGGGCAGCAGTCTCCACAGACCTGCGGGGGCGTGGGGGCTGAGCACGGACTGGGGACAGCGGCAACGTTGGCGGGTCTGGGCCACACACCGGATGTGCTCGAGCGGCTGGTCGGCGAGGTAGCGGCCGAGTAGTAGTTGCACGACGGGGCGGCCGCTGCTCGGGCACGGCTCGCAGGCGGGTGCGGCGGGGGCGAGCGGGGTGAAGACGCCGGTTTCGATCAGGCGCCGGGAGCGGACGGCAAGCTCACGGCGCATCACCTCGATGTACGGGCTCAGCCCGGCGGATGCGGGGCGCCCCGGGCACAGCACCGCATGGAGGATGCGGCACCAGGCGCTGCCGTCGCCCTGAGGGTGGGCGATGCCGCAGCTCAGATGCCAGCGGCAGGGGGCCGGGATCCGGGCGGCGGCCAGTTCGGCGGGGTGCAGGGCGATGGACCGCTGGTCGGTGCGCTGGTGGACGTCGACGCGGTTGCCGCACAGGCGGCAGCGGCCGTTCTGGCCGGTGCGCAGCAGGCGGCTGGGGCTGGTGGCGGCTACTCGCAGTGGGCGGACTGGGCGGGCGGCACGCGGGCTGCCGTCCCAGTGGCAGGTGGTGAAGGCGGGGGTGGGGCGCATGCCGGGGACCGTGGCAGACGGTGCGCCCCGATGCGGGGCGGCGGCCGGGCGTGTCCCACGGGTGGCCTAGCTGTGGCGAACACCTGCACGACCGGTCGCATAGGTGCGTGAGACGTGTTCGCGGGTTCGGGTGATTGGCGGGCCGCCCGGCGCGCGGTGTCAGGCGCCTGCTGTGCCGGGCGGGCCGTGGTCCTCGCACAGCGGTCCCAGCAGCTGCTCGATGGGGACGTCGAAGGTGTGGGCGAGGGCGTGCCAGGTGGCGACACTGCCAGTGGTGTGACCGTGTTCGAGGTCGATGAGGGTGCGCCGGGCCAGGCCGCTGCGGCTGGCGAGTTCGTCGAACGTCCACCCGCGCTCGCTCCTCAGCCGAGCGAGTGTGACACGCAGGGCGGTGAGGTCCGGGTCGGGCGGCAAGATCGTCACCCCACCATCCGACGGTGCAGAACCCTGCCCTGTCAGTGCAGACTTCTGCACTATCTGAGCGGGTAGTACCGCGGGCCGTCACTGCTGCGCAGGTGCAGAGATCTGCACTACGGTGCGCCCGGCTCCCGCTCCAGCCGACCGGGAGCACATGCCATTTCGACGACGCGGATCAGTGGGGAGGGCAAGGAGCCGATGCGGCTTGCCAGTACGCATCCTGCGGTCCAGCGCTTGTGGACCGTGGAACTGCGCCCGCAGCCGGGCGGCCCGGCTCTGGCCTGCCCCCGCTGCGGGCGTGGTCATCCCCTCAGGGCCGCATCCGCGCGGTCGGCCGCGCTGGCCCATCTGGCCCACCATGCCCGCACCGACGCGCTGGCCGGACATCTGCGCACCTGCCAGTGCCGAGCCCGGGGCTGCCACTGGCACCCTCGCCACCGCGGCTGCGCCGGACCCGTGCTCCTCGCCCTGACCTGCGACCGCGGCGGCCGTGCGTGGCGGCTGGCCGACGCTTGCGCCGCCTGCGCCGCGGCGATGAGCCATACCGCCGTCGTACCTCCCACGCTGCCGGCCCCGCCCGGCAACAGCCCGGCTGTCCGGCGCAGCGCACCGCCGCCCGGCTGTTGGCCCTGCAGTGCGCGCTGCGCGCCGACACTCGGGGACAGGTCCGGCTGCCGGGTGGTTTTCTGCGTGGCATGCGCCTGTACGGCCGCACGGAACTGTGGCACGAACTCGAACACGCCGGCTGGCTGTACCGCTCATCCAGGAAGCACTCCCCCGTCACGGCGCACCTGCTGGACGCCGCCGTTCTCGCCCAGGCTCCCGGCCGCGCCGCGCGCGCCCGTGCCGCTCAGTGGGCCCTGCGACCCGCCCCGCTGGTCCTCCCGCCAGCCACCCCACCGGCTCTGCAGCTCACCGCACTCGCCCTGGCCGCCCACACCGCCGACGGCGCGGGCGGCGCCGAACTCGACATCCTCACCCGCCTGTGCGGGCAGTCGCCCCCGCAACTGGACGACCTCCTCGACCGGCTGGTCCGCTCACACCTGCTGGCCTTCTGGCGCCCCATCCGGGACAACGACGAGATTGTCTGGCAGCTGCCAAATCCCAGGGCACCCGCCAGGTGACGCCGTGATTAAGGCTTCATGCACTCAGCGTCGGTCAGCGGCAGGGCCCACTGGTAGACCTCTTCGTCCAGGACCTGGTCGGGGGTGCGCTGATGGAAGCGGGGATACAGGGCGGCGACGGCCGGGTTCCCGTCGGGGGCCTCGGGCGTGGCGCACTCCACCGGTTCGGCCAGCGAGCCGGGCATCGGGGCGGACATCCACCCGCCGCTGACCGGGTCTTTCACAGCGCGGGTCGGGGGCGCAGCGCGGTCATCAGTTCCAGTCCGGTGACGGCGGTGGAGCCGCACGGGGTGATCACGCGGGTGGCGTAGGTGCCCAGCAGTCGGGCGAGTTCGGCCGACTCCAACTTTTCGCCGTGCCCCAGGAGCGGGTGTCGAGCGCACCCCAGGGCACGACGGCGAACTGCACGCACTGACGGCGTGCGCCGTTGGCCGTGCCTAGACCCGCACCCAGGGGCCGAAGCAGCGCTTCGTCAATTTCCATTGCTTCGCAGCGAGTTGTCTCAGCAACGGGTGGTCGTCGGACAGGCGCAGACCACGCCGGTCCTCCAGCACGGCTGGCAGGCCCAGGCGTTGGACGGCGCAGGCGGTCAGCACGATCAACGGGTCGGCGTCCTTGCCCGAGCGGTACAGGCGGGCCAAGCCCAAGTGCGCCTCGGCAGCGTCCACAACGCCCGCATGGAACGCGGACAACAGAGCGGGAATGCCGTCCGGCGTCTGTCAGTAACGGCCGCCTGCACCAACACAGCTGGACACACCTGCCCGTGCGCTGGCCTGCTTCAGGGACGGGCGGGGAGAAAGTAATACAATCCCATCAATGGCTTCGCCTGGCTGGGTAAGTCCGCTCCCCTACCGGGCAGTTGTGTCCGTGCGGAGTTCGGACACCCTGCAGTGGCTACGGCCGTCCGGCGCAGGGCGAGAGAGGACACAAGCAGGGTGAGGGTACGGCGGCTGACACTGCAGCATTTCCGCGGCGTCAGCAAGGGCACGGTGCTGCTGGACGGGCATTCGCTGCTGGTGGGCTCCAACAGCGTCGGCAAGTCCACCGTCTGCGAGGCCCTCGAGCTCATCCTGGGACCGGAACGCATGTTCCGCAGGCCGGTGATCGACGAGTACGACTTCTACGGCGCCCGCTATCAGCCCGTGGACGGTGAGCTGCCGGAGATCCGGCTGGAGGCCGTGCTGACCGACCTGTCCCTGGAGGCAGAGCGCCGCTTCGGCCCCCATCTGCGGCGCTGGTCACCCGAGTCCAATGACTTCGCCGACCTGGATGCAGGAGCGTTGGCGCAAGCGGACGCTGGCGAGTGGTGCCTGCCGGTGGTGTTTCTGGGCCGGTTCGATCCGCAGGAGGACGACTTCTTCGGCGGCACCTACTTCGCCCACCCCGAGAACGTGCCGGACGACCTCACCGAGGAGAGCGCCGCCCTGGGTGCGGGCCATGCCCCTTTCACCCGGGAAGACAAGCGGCACTGCGGTTTTTTGTACCTGCGGCCCAACCGGACCGGGAGCAGGGCGCTGACCTTCCAGCGCGGGTCGCTGCTGGACACCATCGTGCGGCTGGAGGCCGAACGGGCCGGACCGCTGTGGGAGAAGGCGCTGACCGACCTGGCCGCGGTCGTCCTCGCGGGCGAGGACTCGGGGTTCGCGAAGATCCGCAGCGAGGTGACGCAGCGGGTGGACCGCTTCGTCAGCCTGGCCGCCGGACCCGATCCGGTCGATCTGCAAGTCTCGGAGCAGACACGCGAGCATTTGCGGGAGGTACTGCGGCTGTTCATCGCCACCCAGCCGGGCACGCACGGCGTGCCCTTCAACCGGCTGAGCACAGGCACGCTGAATCTGCTCGTCTTCGCGCTGCTGACCTACATCGCCGAGCTCAAGGGCGACCACTCGGTGATCTTCGCGATGGAGGAGCCGGAGATCGCGCTGCCGCCGCATGCGCAGCGCCGCCTGGTCGACTTCGTCACCCAGCGCATGGGGCAGACGATCGTCACCTCGCACTCGCCCTATGTCATCGAGAAGTTCGATCCCGCCCACATCGTGGTGCTGGGCCGCAACGAGGCGGGCGAGCTGGCCAGTTCACCGGTCGTGTTGCCGGACGACTTCAAGGCCAAGCGGTACCGGGACAACCGCCGCCAGTTCGCCGAGGCAGTGCTGGCCCGGGCGGTCCTGGTGGTGGAAGGAGCCACCGAGGCCGACCTCGTCCCCGCCGTCGCTGAAGTCCTGGAACAGGATCCTGCGGTCGACTACCTGCACCCCGACCTGGCCGGTGTCACGGTCTTCGACGCGCAGGGCGACGGCTCGGTGCCACTGTTCGCCCCGGTCTTCAAGAGCCTGGGCAAGCCGGTCTACGGCATCCACGACACCCCGGTGCGGCCACTGGCCGCCGACGTCAGCGCCAAGGCAGCCGACTTCACCCGGTACGAGGTCCTCCCGTACAAGGGGATCGAGGACCTGCTCACCCAGGAGGTCCCGCCCGCCGTGCAGCGCCGCTTCCTCACCACCGTGGCAGGCCAGACCGACTACCCGGACAAGTGCGGGTATCTGCGCGACGGTATGGACGACGACGCGGTCCGCGCACTGGCCTGGCAGGTCCTCAAGGCTCGCAAGGGCGACGGTTACGCCGCCGCTCTCGTCGCTGAGTGCAGCGGCCAGGCCGAGCTGCCAGCCTCGATAGCCGATTTCCTGCTGCAGATCGACCGCGATCTGCGCCCGCCCACCAGCGCCGAGCCCGCGCATCCGGCCTCGGCCCCGGAGGCCGATGCTGATGCGGCCGATGGAGCTTGACGACACCCGCCGGGCGATCCTGGCCAGCACCGGACATGTCCTGATCGAGGGTGGGCCCGGCTGCGGCAAGACCACCATCGCCCTGCTCAAAGCCCTCGACGCCCTGGGCGGCCTGGAAGCCGCGCAGCGGGTGCTGTTTCTGAGCTTCTCCCGCGCGGCGGTACGGCAGATCACCGATCGGATGGGCGGCCTGTTCAGCGCCTCCGCGCGCGCCCGGCTGGAGGTACGCACCTTTCACGCCTTCTTCCTGGAGTTGGTACGCAGCCACGGCCGGCTGCTCACTGGCCGGCCCGCGGCGTTCATCACCCCCGACCGGGAGCGGGAGCTGCGCGCCGACTTCGGCGGCGACAAGGACGCCTGGTCGGTGGAGTGCCGGCGGATGGCCGCCGAAGAGGGCCGCTACGTGTTCGACCTGCTGGCCGACACCGCCGCCACCTTGCTGGAGGACAGCAGCGCGGTGCGCGGGCTGTACAGCAGCATCTACCCGCTGGTCATCGTCGACGAGTTCCAGGACACCAACATCGACCAGTGGCGGGCCGTCAGAGCACTCAGCCAGGCCTCCACGGTGATTTGCCTGGCCGACCCCGACCAGCGCATCTTCGGGCACCTGCCCGGAGTCGACGAGGAACGCATCGCGCACGCCGTCGCCCACCTGCAGCCGGCCTGCTTCGACCTGTCGAAGGACAACCACCGCAGCCCCGAAGGCGGCCTGCTCGGCTACGCCAACGCCGTCCTGCACAACACCCCCTTGGCTGTCCCGGACGGTGTACGGACCCTCACCTACGTGCAGCGGTGGGGAGCTCTTCCGGTGGAGATCCGCACCCATCAGGCGGTGATCGCCCTCCGGGAACATTTGCGGGGCGAGCTCGGACGCGAGCCCACGCTCGCCGTCCTGGCCACCACCAACGGCCTCGTCGGCCGCATCTCGGAGAAGATCAGCGTGGAGAACGTGACCGCCCGTGGTGTGCTGCCGCCTGTGGAGCACGACCTGCACTGGGACCCCGAGCTGGCGGCCGCGGCCGGATTCGTCGTCGCCTCCCTCCTGGAGTGGCCCGCCCTGCCCCGCGAGGAGGCGCTCGCTAAGACCCTGCGCGCCGTGGCGGACTTCTACCGCACCAAGTTCGCCCGCGGCACCGCGGGCGCCCGCGCCAAGATCCAGACTATCGAGCGGGCCATCACCGCCCTGGCCGAGGGCAAACCCGTGCGCGCCAAGACGGCCCACGCCCTGCTGGCCGCCTATGACGCCGGCCTGAAGCTGGCCGGGCAGCCCATTACCGACTGGCAGGAGGCCCGCGCTTATCTGCGGGGCTCCGCCGAACTCGAAGAACTGTCCAAGCAGGTGCGGATGCTGCGCCTGCTGAACGCCACCGACACACTGGCTCTCGCCCTCACCCATGCCTGGGACGGATCCGACGCCTACGCCGATGCGGCCGCCGCCGTGCGTCGCGCCCTGGCCAGCGACCAGCTGACCCTGCCCGAGCAGAACACCGCAGCGGTCAGCCTCATGAGCATGCACCGCTCCAAAGGCAAGGAATTCGACGGCGTGGTCATCGCCGAAGGCGCCCACCACAGCCGGCTGCTGGATACGGCCTGGGACGAGGAGCGCATCCGGGCCAACCGGCGCCTGCTGCGGGTGGCGATCACCCGCGCCCGCCACATGGTGGTCTTCGTCCGCCCCAAAGACGCTGTGCCCCTCATTCCCCGCGTCGCCAAGCCAGCGACTGTCCCTGGCGGAGCGTGATGCAAGCGGGACTCTTCGCTGGGCCGCGCAGCGGCTTCCTTGGTTCCTGCGGTGATCTAGGTGGAGCCCTCAAGGCGTGTGCCGCAGGCCTGGTGACCGGCGGGGTGCAGGACGATGGCGGGATGGACGAACAGAGCGTGGTGGCGCCGGTGCAGATCCCTGACCGCGCTTATGTGGTGGGGCCGGGCTGGCAGGAGCTCCTAGTCCGCCTGCACCAGGAGTTGTACACGCTGGCCCCCGCCTACGCGCTCAGCGGCCTCAAGGAAAAGCTCGGCGGGCTGCGGGTTCAGGTGGAGGCTGAAGGGGCCGACTATTCCGCGCTGCGTGCCGTGGTGACTGCGGCGGAGGCGGAGGCGATGGGCACCTGCGAGGTCTGCGGGGCACCCGGCAGCGTCCGTACCCGCAATGACGAGCCGGGCGGCTGGCGCAAAACCGTGTGCGCCACCTGCCACCGCGGGTGGTCCGCTCACCGGCTCATAATCGTTCATGGTGTGGTGCGGGAGCGGCAGAGATGAGGCGATGCCTCGTCTCGGGCTCGCGTCACCGGCACCAGCCCTCCAGCCAGCGCGTTCAGGCCAGTTGACCGCGCCTGCCCGTTGCTGTCAGTGCCCGCGGCTAGGCTTCAAAGCCGGTCAAGGGGGAGGTTTGCATGATCTACGGTCTGCTGACACCGGATGTGCCGCTCGGCCCGTTCGAGGGCTCGCCCATCACCGTGTGGTCCGCCCAGGGCAAGCAGGCCAAACTGCACGCCAGTTCTTCGTGTTCCTACCTGCGCTCCGCCCGCGCCACCGAGCGGGAGGTGCATCTGGATGCCTCGGTGGTCGCCCGGATGTGCCCGCAGTGCGGGGCATACAGCTCCTGGGCGCGGCCCGGGACGGGTCTGGCCGTCTTCCTGGACACGCTGACCGGGCTGGGCCTGCTGTACGAGCTGGACAGCTTCCGGGACGCGGACGAGGACGCCTCCAGTGACGAAGAGGTCCGGCAGGCGGCGGCCCTGCTTCACCGGCCTGCGCCCGAGGTGCCGACGGACACCGCCGCGCAGGACGAGGCGGAGGACGACGAAGACGCCGCGTGGGAGGAGTTGCAGGAGGCTCGGCGTGTGCGCGAGGCGGTGTTTCGTGAGTTGCGCGACGCGTTGGCGAGTATGCACCGTGCGCACCAGCATCTGGAGCCGTTCCCGTGGTTGAGGTCTTGGGCCAAGGCTGCGCTGCAGATGAAGGCTGATCGGCTGCGCGCCGTGCAGGTCCAGGCCCGGCTGCTGGTCACGGAGGATGCGCTGGTGGCGGCGGCCGCGGCAGCCGCTATGCAGGAGCCGGATGTCCCCGCCGACGACGCGGCGTTCGCTCCACTGGGCGCTCCTGCCGAGGCGAGGAAGAAGCTGTTGTCGCTGTGGCGGCGGTGGCAAAGGACGGTCGAGGACAGCTGGGATCCTCCACGGGAACAGGCCTACCTCGTCCACCATCTGGCAGACGGGACGAGCAGCCGCCGCAAGGGACGCGACCAGATGCTCGAGCGCGCCCGGGCCGTACTGGCCGAATGGGAAACCCGTGCCCGGTTGGCGGCCGAGCGGAAGTATGACGAGCAGGTCCTGGTCGCGCGCCTTCCCCACGACGCGGCGCCGGAGCGCGACTCCCGCAGGTCACTCCTTGACCGGTTGGACGAGTGGGAGCTGGGCGTCCTCGCCGTGTACACGGTCGACACCGTCTGGCAGCCGCAGTCCGTCATCACCGTGCGGGTACCGGAGCCCGTGGCCGCGCGCCTGCTGACGCAGCATCACGGGCTCTGCTACACCCAGAGGGAGGCCGCCGGGATCGAACCGGCGCCCGATACTGTGGCAGCACCCTCTCCCCTGGCCGAACTATCCTTCGGGCCAGGGGTGTTCGACGACACTCCGGTCCACAGCAGGCGCCCGGTCACCCGCGCGCACCTGCGCGCACTGCGCGCCGCGATGCGGGACGCGGAACAGCTCTACATCGTCTTCTCCGTCGACGCCGGCCTCGAGGTCGTGGCGCTGAGCGTCCTGGAACAGCGCTGCGCTGCGGGATGGCGAGGCGTCATCATTGCGGGCGCCAGCGACCTGCCCGACGCCCTCTTCGATAGCCGGCCCACCGTTCCCGGTCAGGACGTGCCGGAAGACGGGGAGATCTGGCCCGAGCGTGTCTACGATCCGCATCACGCGGCGTTCGGCGCCGGTCTGGGTGTGGCGGAAGGCGAAAGGCTGCTGGTGCGGCTGTGCGCGGGGCGCCGGGACGTGGGCCACGCGCTGCGGTCGCTGGCCCTGGCGCGCGGCATGGCCGACCTGCGCCAGTTGGAGACTGCCGGGTACGACGACCGGGGCCTTGCGCGCCGTCCCTTCGCCGCCGCGGTCTGGCACGGTCTGCTGGCCATGGAGCAGTTGGACCTGCAACCCTTCGAACCCGACACCGAGACCGGCTGGCGGCGCGGGTCGGGTCTGCCGCTTGGCGTGCTCGCCCATGTGCAGGTGTACACCTCCGACGCGGCCGGCCAGTACCAGGGCCGGGCCCACTCCCCCGGCTGCGCCCACCGGCGCCCGGAGCACGGCATCGGCCGCGACGACGATCTGGTGACCCTTGAGGACCTGGTGGGCAGCAAGAACTTCGACCCGTGCAGCAAGTGCGGCGGGTACGCAATACGCCGCCTGAACCAGGACCAGGTCGCCTACTACCGCGCGGCACACCGGCTGCACCATCTGGCACAGCAGGTGCATGCCGTGGCCCGCAAAGGGGTCGCGGACGGCTCGGACCTGACGGCCGAGCTGGAGGAGTTCACCAGCCTGGACCGCGATCAGACCGAGGCGTGGTTCCCGTCATGGGAACAGGCCCGCCAGTGGCGGGAGATCGTGGACCGTCTGCGCCGTACGCTGCCCGGGCCCGGATCGGCATAGCGCAGACCCCGTCCGTGGCAACGGGTGTCCCGGCTCGCCACCCGGTAACGCCACCGACCCGCACAGGTCAGCAACCACCGCGCGCCTCCCCGACACATGCTCCTCCCCCGACAGGTGGCCCCCAGCCCGGCCGTCACCGGACAGGGCTGGGGGCCGATATGCCTCACTCAGAGCTCAGTAGTACCTCTTCCAGGTCCTGCCAGCGCGGTGGTGGCACAGCAGCAGATCGCACGACGGTGAGCAGCCGCCCATCGAGGCAGGCATCGAAGCGGCCTTCGGCCCGCGCCAGTCGCTCCCGCACACCAACCTGACGCGGGGGCTGCTCGCCCAGGACGGCCAACAGCACCTCGTGCCGGACGGATCCCAACGCGTCGGCGGGCACCCAAGTGCCGCGGACGGGAATACCCGCCAATTCCGCATCGGCTTCAGGGGCGGTGTCATACAGCCGCTGCGCCATTTGTGCGGCCTGCTCCTGCGGGTCGGGGGCAGGCTGCGCGCGGGACACTGCCTGAAGCGGGCCAGTGGAGGGCGGTGTGTGCATGCCGGGCAGGCTGTCGAGCAGCGGCCCCAGGTCACCGTCTGGTTCCTGCATGGAAGAACGCGCTGATGGTCTGCGCTGCTGCTCCCGCACCGGGAAGTCCCACCGACGGCCTTCGCTGTGCCTCTGCCAGCGGGGGTCCACTGCACCGTCCCAGCGGCCGTCCTGGGGAAGGAAGATGTCCACGGCGACGCCGGTGCGGCCGATCCAGACCCAGCTCATGAAATAGGCGTGGTCGCGGTGGGAGCCGGACCAAAGGGCAAGTTCCCACAGACGGCTCTTCTGCTCAGCGAGCGGCTCCTTCGGCAGGAGCGCTCTCGGGCGGCGATACCGGCCCCGGGCCTCCCCCGCGATGCGTCCGCCAGGCAGATGGAACAGCAAGTCCGGGCGGATGCCGACGGCCCGGTAGTCCGTCAGCACGCGACCGGGCAGGGCGTCAAAACTGTGCAGTTCATGCGCGGTGCTGTCCCAGGCAAACAGCGCCTCACTCGCCGCGGTCAGCATGCCCAGGCCCGAGCTCTCGGTGACGAAGCCTCGGATGTGCCGCGAACTCGCCACGAACGCCCGGTGATCGACCTGGAGCGGGCCGCCCGTCCCGGGAGCATCGAGATAACTGGCCAGAAGGCGGACCTCGAGCTGCTTGGTCCGGTAGTCGAGGACGCGGTTCAGGTCGCAGGCGAGCGCGTTGATGTGGATGAGGCGGGCCAGTCCCACCGGCAGATCGCCTTGCCCGACCTCTGTGACGGCCACCATCGGCCCCTGCACCCGGAACTGCCACACCCGGGCCTCTACGGTATTCACCTTCGTGTTCCTCTCCGCATTTCCGTCACGCCGCGCAGTGCACCTCTCGCGTGGCGCTCGGCTCCCCTAGGTGTGCAACTCCCCCGCGCCGTCAGGGCGTTCCTCTCATTGCGGTGACCGGGCAGGCAGCGATGGATGCGGGTGGAGACCGGCCTGGTTGGTCGGGCTACCAGCGCAGATCATCCTGCTTCTGCGTGCGGCGGGCGGTGCCAGTGGATCGGTCAGGTCCATCGCATGTCGAGGGCTTGCAGAGCGTCCAGTTGTTCGCGGGTGAGCTGGGCGGGGTTGCGCCGACGTTCTCTGATCCAGCGGCCCAGGTCGAGGGGATAGCCGTCGACCGTGCACGAGTAGGTGCGGGGAACGTTGAGGTGCTGGTGGGAGCGCCAGAAGGTGCGGGCGGCGCGCAGGCCGCGGGTGAAGGCGCACGCGGACGCGCCGCGAGGCCGGCGCAGCAGGAGGGCGAGGGGGTGGTCGAGCGGGAGGGCGCCGAGGAGGTTGTGCTGGGTCTCGGTGAGGCGGTCGAGGCGGTCGATCTGGTTGTCGAGCCAGCGGGTGAGGGGGCTGTCGTCGCTGTCCGGGCTGAGATCGGGAAAGGCGAGGTCGCCGCGTCGGGCGGCCTTGAGGGCGGTGGCGTAGGTGCGTTTCCACTCCTCTTTCCACCTGAAGGCCCACCAGGGGTAGATGTCGTTGAGGGCGCGGTGGTAGCAGTGCGGGAGCGTGCGCTGGCGGGCTTCTCGGCGCCAGTCGGCGACGTGGCGGCCCAGGGCGATGCCGGCGTGGTGTTCGTTGCTGCGGGGCGCCAGGTGGCCGTGCTGGGCGGTGTAGTCGCGGGCGATGTCGAGTTTGTATTCGATGCTGCGGGAGGGGTGCTGCCAGGTCATGCCGAGTGCGGCCAGGCGTTTGACACGGTCGGGCAGGAGCATGCGGTTGGCGTGCAGGGAGCGCTGCTGGCCGAGCCACCAGCCCAGGTAGAAGCGGTCGGAGGTCTTGTGCCGGCTGGCGACGTCGAGGTCGCCGTGTTCGGCGTGGTAGCGCTGGGCCTGTTCGAAGCCCATCTCCCAGACCTGGTTGGGGGCGTCGACGTGGTCGAGGCCCAGGACAGCGAGGATCTCGTCGACGCGTTCGGGACGGGCTGCGAGTTCGGGCTGGGTGGGTTCGCCGTCCCCGTTGAGGTATTCGACGCGGTGGAAGACGTGCTCGTCGTAGACGCTGAGTTCGATGAGGACTTGATAGATCAGGTGGAACCGGGTGCGCCGGGTGGCCTGCCCGATGTCCTCGCCCGGTGCGGTGTAGACGGGGATGATGATGGTGGAGATCTTGCCGTCGCCGGGGGTCTGGCGCAGGGTGCGGCCGACGGACTGGACGATGTCGATGGTGCTGGTCTTGGGGTGGGCGAACAGCAGGGAGTCGATGGCGGGGATGTCGATGCCTTCGGCGCAGCAGCGGCAGTTGGTCAACACTGCCCGGCGCGGCTGGGTGTCGGCCGGGTGGGTGGAGAGCGGGGCGGTGCGGAAGGCGGCGTAGTTCTGGTAGCGGTCGAAGGGCCTCTGTTTGGAGTTGACGGTGTTGACCTGGAGCCGTGAGGTGTCGTAGCCGGGCATGCGGGCGGCGGTCTGCGGCAGCGTTTCGGCGCAGGCCTCGGCTGCCGCGATACAGGGGTGAAAGCTGAGGGTGCGCCTGAGGTCATAGCGCTGCTGGGCCACCAGGAGGGCGACCTGGGCGGCGGCGGCGCGCAGCGCTTCGGCAGTGTAGGAGCCGAGGGTGCTGCGCAGGATTCGGCGCAGGTCCTTGTCGGTGATCGTGATGACGCTGATGCGGTAGTCGGCGAGCAGGCCCTGCTGGATGGCTTCGGCCATGGAGAGGCGGTAGACGACGGGCCCGTACAGGCTCTGGTCGTCCATGGAGGCGACTTCGACGTCGGGTTCCGTCCCTCGGCGCTCGAACTTGCGGAACGTGGCAGTCATGTAGAGGCGGTGGCGGGCGGGCAGGGCGTCGTTGTCGTGGACGGCGCCCCAGGCTTTGTCGAGGCGGCCTGCGGTGTGGTGGGCCTCGTCGGCGACGACGACGTCCCAGTCCGGCAGGTGGTAATCGGCGTGTGCCTGGACGACTTTGAACAGCGACTGGTAGGTACAGAACACGTTGAGAGGGCCGTCGGTGTCTGCGGCGGCCTCCGCGAGGCGCTCGGGCGTGTTCACCACCGTCAGCGTCTTGGCCAGGGAGCGGCTGAGGGCCTCGTCGGGCGAGCAGACGCCCAGGTAGCGACCGGGGCGTCCCTCCCCGTGCCAGGTTTCTGCGGTCTGTTCCAGCAGGGCCTGCGACGGGACAAGGACGAGGGCCCGGCCCTGTGGAGCGGTCTCCTGGACGGCGTGGAGAGCGACATGGGTCTTGCCGGTTCCGGTGGCCATGGTCGTGGTGACGCGGGTGGCGCCTTCGGCGAAGTCGGTGACGATAGCATCCACCGCCATGTCCTGGTGACCGCGCAGCGGGGTCTTGAGTCCGTTGAGGGTCAGTGTTGCCACGTGTGGTCCTCCCCCGGGTCTCGTGGCAGTCCTCGTCCCGAGGGTGAGGAGGTTCTCGGCAGGCCGTGGCCGGGAAATGACAGGTTCACTCGAAGGAGTTGTCGGGGCTTGACTGCCTGCGCGAAGCGGCTCGATTGTCCTGGTGGGGCGTGCGGGGGAAGGAAGTTCCATGGACTTGACGGGGTTGCTGGGACCGAGCCGTCCGCTGCCGATGCGGGTACGGCTGGTAGGCGGGGAGTCGACTGGGTCGTTCGTGCGGCGGTTGGGGCGGGCCAACGGTCTGGACCTGGCCTCGTTCCTCGCCCGTGTCGGGCAGGGCCAGGCGTCCCAGGATCCGGAACAGGTGGAGAAGTATCCGCAGTACACCGAGATGAAGGTGAACGCGGCGGGCCGCACCTATCTGTCAGTGCTGTCGGGCCTGGACGTGGAGCTACTGCAGCGGGCGTTGCCGTCCCTGGCGGATGACCGGCTGCTGCCCGGTACGGGGCCGGCGGTGTGGCAATGGCCGTGGGAAGCGGAGAGCGGCCATCTGGTGCCGTGGTGCGCGTCGTGCGGACACCGGCGGCAGGTCGGTGAGCGGGTGTGGTTGATGTCGGCGGACAGCTGGCGCTTGTGCGGTCGGCATCTGCGGTGGACGGACGACTCGCGCAGTACCGATCCGGAGGCCGTGTCAGTTGCCGCGCTGGCGGAGTGCGTGACAGCGCAGCGGGACAGGCTGCGGTTGCAGCGCAGGTTCAAGTCGGCCGGCGAGGAGTTGTTCGCCGATGCCTTCCAGGTCATGTACCAGTGGTGGACGTATGCGCCCGACACCCTGGTGTGGGTGCACCGTGCCTGGACGGCGGGGCTGGAGGCCCGTTCGGCGCGTGCTGTGCCGCTGGTCGTATTCCCCGAGGCGGTCAAGCTGGCCTGGCTGATGCTGCGGTTCGAGCAGGCCGGGCGGCGCACACCGCAGGACCGGGCCAGGTGGCTCGCCCGGGTGCAGCATCAGGCGCAGGGATGGGATATCGACTTTTCCGTCGGCAGGAACGCGCTGTTGCAGTGGCTCGAGCGCCACAGCCGTCCTGCCGCGGCAGCCGTGCTCGCTGCTGCAGGACGGCGACGGCTCGTACTCACGGAGCGGCACAACCGGATTGCCGCCCGTCTCGGCTCCTTGCAGCAGCGCTCGTGCATGCCCAAGGCATGAAATTCTCGCCGGGACACTGCGGCAAGAACAGTGCGGTGCGGCCGGGGGTGCGCAGCCTCAGGCAGCTCAGGCTACGGGGTGCCATGGCCGACAACTGACCGCACTCTCGTGTGGAAGGGGGCCCCAGCACCCTGTCGGCAACCTCTGCCAGATGGTGAAGTCGAGGCCTGATGCCTTCGCGGCACCAGACATCCGTCTCTCCCCCTCGCCTGCCTGGGGCCCCCATGCTCCGTACAGGAAGGGGGTGTCTAATTTCCCTTAATCGCAGACTCGTTCACCCTTTCAGGTCGTATCCGGCGGGCAGGAAAGTTCTCGCAGCGCGGTGCGGAGCAGCATGAGGATGCCGGACTGTTGCGGCGGCGCTCTTCGCCGGGATGCCGGGCATGGGGGCAGGTGGCGGAGCTTGGCTGTTCGGTCCCCGTCAGCCGCTGCCGGTAGCCGGGGGAAGTCGGCGGCGGACGGTTTCGTCGGCCGGTTGGCGCACGGTCAGGGACTGGAGCTGGAGGAATCGCCGGTCTGACAGGGGTGCGGAGCCGTGCGACGGCGCGGCAGGGGGGTGGACGGCGTGAGCGCGGTGGAGGTTCCCGGCGACCTGCTGAAAGGCGGGGCAGCGCCGGGCGCCGGGCAGGGTGTCGTGGCCCTGTACCGCGAGCCGTACGGACCGGTTCACTCGTGCAGCGCGGCCTCGCTTCAGGGTGTGACGCTGGAGGAGTTCGGGCCGGTGAGCGATCCGGTGCCCTATCGGGGCCGCAAGGGCATCATCACCTACTGGCCGGTGGCGACCCGGGAGCAGACCGTGGTGTGCGGCAGTCTGCGGCAGTGGCGGCTGGCGGTGGAGCTGGACTTCGAGCCGGCCTGGGCAGCGTTCAGTGCCGGTCCGGTGGAACTGCGGTGGCGGGCGGGAGGCCGTCCATGCCGGTGGCGCCCGGACTTCCTGGCGCGCACGGCTGATGGCGTACGTGAAGTGCTGGTGCTGAAGCCCCCCGGCCAGAAGAGCCTGCCCGTGGTGAGGCTTCAGGTGCTCGAGGAGGTGGCGCGGGCGGCCGGGTGGCGGGTGCGGCAGGTGCGTGAGCCGTCGGGTCTGCGCGGGCGCAATCTGGGATGGCTGGCCTGCTACCGGTTCCCCATGGGCGACGAGGAGGACCGGGGGCGGGCACTGCTGGAGGCGTTCAGGGAGCCGACGGGGCTGCGGGCGGGGGTGGCGGCGAGCGGGCTGGACGAGCTGACGGGTCTTGATCTTGCTTACCGGATGCTCTGGCAGCGACGGCTGCTATTCGATATCACGCAGCCGCTGCTGCCCGACGCCGTGGCCTGGGCAGCCTGAAGGACCGGAAGGGGGCGCATGGCGGGATCGGGTAAGGGCCGGCTTGCAGGGTCGCTGTCCATTGGGGCGCGGGTGCACTGGCAGGAGCGCGAGTGGGAGGTGGTGGCGTGGCAGGGGGCGCAGGTCACACTGGTGCCGCAGGACGGCGGCCAGGAGGTGCCCCGGGCAGTGTCGTACCGGTGGCTGGTGGGCGCGGAAGACTTCGCTGTCCTCAGCGGCGGTGCGGCACCGGCCGTGCCCGCGGCCCTTGGCGGGGAACGGCGGCAGGCGGGCCGGGAGGAGGAGGCCGCGCTGTGGCAGGCGCGCATGGTGGAGATCGACACCGGTCTGGCGCCGGGCCGAAGTCAGCATGCGCGAGGGTTCGGCCCGGAAACGACGCTGGCCCAGCGGTGCGCCGCGATGTCGGCGCGGCTGGCCGCCGAAGGCGTCCGCTGCTCCGCACACACCCTCGCCGACAAGCGGCGCAAGTGGAAAGCGGCCGGGGAGAACCCAGTCGTCCTGCTGCCCGGGCCGCGGAAGGGACGGCCGGGAGGCTTCACCGACCCGCGGTGCCTGGCCGCCATGCAGGAGGTGGTGGCCAGGCGCGCCCACGCGTCGGACGTGACCATCGACGTGGTCCGTGAGGAGGTCGAGGACCTGCTGCGCTCGCGGTACGGCGACGAGTTCGACGACCCAGCCGCCGCGGCAGCCCTGCTGCCCTCCCGTTCCACCTTCTACCTGCGGATGAAGGAGTCCGGCCTGGCCGATGCCCTGGGCCAGCCGACACGGGCCCGGGCCGCCCTGGCCTCCACCCCGCCGCTCCCCCACGGCGGGCGCGAGGTCGTGCTGCGGCCGGGGCAGGTGACCCAGACCGACACCACGCCGCTGCGGATCCTGGCCCGCGGCGACGACGGCCGGCCCACCGCCACGGAGATGACCTCGCTCATCGATGTTGCCAACCACAGCGTGTGCGCGCTGATGATCACGCCCAGCCGTCCCCGGGACGCCGAGAGCAAGCAGGCAGGCCAAGCAACCCGGGCGATCGACCTGACTCTGATGCTGGCCCATGCCTTCGCGCCCTGGCCGGTGATGCCCGGCTGGGACCCGCTGAGCGCGGCCGCCGCCTCCAGCCTGCCGTTCGGGGCGCTGCGGGCGGCGGACGAACGGTTCACCGAGGCCACCGCCGCCCGCCCGGTCATCCGCCCCGAGCTGATCGTCTACGACCAGGGCAGCCCTTACGTGAGCGAGCACTTCACCGAGGTCTGCGACCGGCTGCGCATCGCCCGCCGCCCGGCACGCAAGAAGACCCCAACCGACAAGCCGCTCGCCGAGCACTTCTTCACCACCCTCGCGCACCGCTTCAGCCAGCACGTCACGCACGGCTGGCAGGGGCGCAGCCACAAAAGGCGCGGCCGCGGCATCGACCGCATGCCGCTGTACACGATTGCCGAGCTCCAGCAGATGGCCCAGGAGTGGGTGGCGCTGGAGTACCAACAGACCCCCGACGCGGGGCTGCGTGACCCGTTACGGCCCCACGTCGTGCTGTCGCCCAATGACATGTACGCCGTCCAGGTGGCCCGCAGCGGCTACCGGGCCGTTCCGCTCTCCCCCGCCCAGAACCGCTTCTTTCTGCTGCCGCAGTGGGTCACCCCCGGCAAGGGCGGCTTCATGATCAACTATCGGACCTACCAGCCCGTCGCGCAGGACGCCGGGCGCTACCGGGAGATCCTCCTGCGCGGCGGCTCGAAGCTGCCCGGCCGCAACGACCGGTGGGAATGCCGCTTCAATCCCTACCGTCCCGAGCGGGTGTGGCTGTACGACCACACCGCAGACACCTGGGTGACCTGCGACTTCCGGCTGCGGCACCTGCTGAACGACCCGTGGACCGCGGACATGTGGCAGGAGCACGCCGAGCAGCACCGGGCGGCCGGCGGCAGCGAGCAGGACGAGGAGGCGATCGCCCTGTCCCTGGCGCAGCGTGACCGGCGCCGCCGCAGCCGCAGGCCGCCGCCCAAGCGCACCGGAGCGGAACCGCCCTTCCAGGGACTGGAGTTGGAGACCGAACAGCCCTCTCAGGACCCCTACGCGGGTCTGAAGGAGTTCGACCTGTCGACGCTGCGGCCCTACCCGGCGCTGCCCATCTCTCCTCTGGCTCCCGCGCCCGCGCCTGCCCCGCTGGCGCTGCCTGCGGGCACGGGCGGCGCGGACCGGCCCTTGGACGGCGGACAGGCTCCGCATCCGCTGGCAGCGCTCTTCCCTGACGACGGCGACGGCAGTCCGCCGGATGCCTCCACGGCCGGAACACCGGCAGCCGCCTACGAGGTCGTCGAGGCAGAACTCCTCGACGACCTCGATCCGGAGGGTGAAGAAGGTGACGAGGGCGAAGCCGACGTATGGGAGATGTAGACGACCGGGGGCAGGAAGCCGTGAGCGACGCATCTGCAAGCCCCTGGAGGCGGACAGGTTTTCCGGTCCGGAGCTATCTGCCGGTGTGAGGCAGGACCGTGACGAGAGAGAGGCGTGATGAAGGCATCCGTCGAACTGCGTGACAAACGTGAAGCCCGTCTGCGTCAGCAACTGCAGGACACCCCGATGCGGCCTCTGCCGCTGTTCCAGCTCACCGGCTGGACCCACTTCGTCGACGAGGAAGTGAAGCCGCCCGTCCTGGCTGCGGGCAGCAGTCCCGCCACGGACAGGAAGAAGGACGAACAGGCCATCGCCTACCACCGGCATCTGCGGATGGTGCCCACCGACGCGACGACCCACATGCAGGAGACGGTTGTCGAGGCGATCCACCGCAACAGCGGAGGTCGTGACGGGCTCATGGACCAAGTCATCGACGGCCCCCCGGGCACCGGCAAGACCTGCCTGCTGCGGGCGATGGGACGCACCGCCCAGAAAGAGATCGAAGCCACCACGAACGGCCGGCAGAAGAACACCATCCCGGTGGTGCACATCACCACCCCCGCAGACCCGGAGCCGAGGGTGAACTGGCTCTGGGAGATCGGCTCCTACCTGGGTCTCAACCCCGAGCCGAAGAACCTCCAGGAAGTCCTGGACATGCGCAAGCACCAGGACGTGACCCTGCCGGTCAACTACGTTCTGGAGACGGCGCAGACCCGCCTGCTGCTCATCGACGACATCAACCGCGCTTCCCCGCAGCACCTGGCGAACGTGCTGCCCTACTTCGACTACCTGCGCGACAAGCTGGGCATCTCCATCGTGTTCTGCGGCACCGGCGCCAGCCACCGCCTGCACCAGGCCCGCATCCTGGCCGGAGACCTGATCCGGGTCAGTGAGGAGAACCGGGTACGGCTCGAACGGTCGGGACGGCCGGCCGAAACCGTCTCGCCCTCCCCCACCGCCCTGTTGCCGGTGACCTGGCTGCACCCCCTGCCCCTGGACACCAAGGACGACGAGACCTTCCGGCGCGTCCTGGCGAGCTTCGAGGCCGACCTGAGCCTGTACCGGCTGGAGGAGAACGCCCTGAGTAAACACGCCGTCACACTGCACCAGCGCACCGGCGGCTACTTCAAAGCCCTCGCCTACGTCATCTCCACCGCCGCCGTCATCGCGATCCGCAGCGGCAGCGAGAGCATCACCATGAAAGAAATCGACGCCGCAACGGCCCAACTCGGCCCCTGAATCGAGCCGGAGCGGGCAGCGGGCCACGCCTCGTGTCACGAACTACCCGGTGGATCCGGTTTCGCCGTCGTCTGCACGGGCGCCGTCTGTCGGCACGTTGGCGTAGTCGACGCCGGGAAAGAGCCGAATGCGGCTCTCATCGACGCGGACTCTGGCTGGCCGCAGAGCGTCGTCCGAGAGGCGGCACAGCACGTCCGCTTCACGGCGGCCGTCCCTCGTAGTGTGCCAGGATCGCAACTGGCCGAAGCGACGTTTCCCGTCGGCGGTCTCCACGAGGACGAGCGGGTCCGGTGCGCGTCCCGGCCCCTCGGTGACCTGGGCGAAGAAGCCTTCCTGGCGGAGCCGGGTGCACAAGTCCACCAGTGAGGACGCCTGGGTGCTTCCCAGTTCCATGCCGATCTCGAAGTGCTCTTGAAGACCGAGGGAGGACAGGTTCGCGCTGCCGAAATAGCCGGTGGCGCGGTCGGCGACTACGAACTTGGCGTGCATGATGCCGGGGTTGGCCCCGGTCCACCAGTACAAGGACGTTCTTCCGTAGTCGGCGCAGTCTTTGACGAGGTCGTTCAGGGGTTGGGCCCGGCTGCTCGGGTCGTGGGCGTAGAAGTGGACGGCGACCTGGCGCTCGGCGACGGCGGGCAGCAGAACCTCGCGCAGTAGGTCGCAGCCGTGGCGGTTCCAGAAGGGGCCGCCGATGTGGAGTTCGCTGTTGGCTCCGGCGATGACGTCCTGGACTAGCAGGTCCAGGCGTCGGACGGGGGGCGCTACCAGGTGGGCGGCGGCTCGCGGGGTAGTGAACACCAGGGGGCGCTCGGATGGTGGTGCTGCGGGCGGTGGGTCAAGGCCGTCCAGGACGTCCAGGAGCACCTGGAGTTGGGAGAGGCGGGCAGGGACGAGCCCTGCGTGCCGGTCTGAGCCCAGTAGGCCGCACTCGGCGGCGAGCTGGCGTACGGCGGTAGCGTGATCGTCTGCGACCCCGTGCACGCGGAGGGCGTCAAGGGTGTCGGCTCTGGCGATCTCCCGTGTCCATTCGGCGGCTGCCGCGTAGCTGCCCGCGAGGCGCTCCAGTAGCTGGGCGAGCGGGACCAGCGGTCGCAGTTCGTCGGTCATGTGTGGCTCGAGGCGGCGGTGTGGCGGAGGAATTCAGCGGCGAGGCCCCGGTCGAGGTCGTCGTTGAACAGCTGGCAGCCGAACGTGAGGTAGACGCAGCGTTCGCAGCAGCGTGGTGAGGACTGATGGCACAGCGGGTCGTTCTCGCAGCTGAGCACCGAGTCGGCGGTGCTCTCCAGCCAGCTGAGCACGCGGTTGCTGAGCAGGGTCCACAGTGATCCGAGGGTGAATTCACGGACGTTGTCGGCGTAGATGGCGACGGTGAGCGCCTTCGTGACGACCCACTCGGCGAGCGTGTTCTCGGCCAGTCCTACTTGGCCGTCGTCCAGGGACCGAAGTAGGAGGTGGCCGAGGGTGTGGATGACCGTGTGTACGGTTGCGGCCGCGCGGGCGGCTTCCGGGTCGTCCTGGTCCGTGAACAGTTCCAGTAGCCGCTGGCGGGCCGCCGATTCGTCTTCGGCCGCCCCGACGGTGAGTCCTTTGGCGTTCAGGAATGACAGGACGGAACGTGCGGAGAAGGTGACCAGGAGGGCTTCGGTGTCCGATGCTGCGACGTAGACCGGGTACTTTCCGTCGTGGTGGTACTTGTTGTGGAAGCCGGTCAGGACGCCCCGCTCGGGCTCGTGCTCCTCTCTGGTGTAGCCGAAGGCGACTCGGGCTACGGGGAACTCCCAGGTGACCGCGATCTCTGCGATCCCCAGGGCGCGGGCCTGCTCGCGGGCGCGCTCCGTGGTCTGCTGGGCCAGCCGGTCCTGGAGCTCGGCGAAGCGTGCACACTGGTCGTCGAGGGTGATGCGCTGGATCTGGGCGGGGTCGAAGACGGCTGCGCGTTCCACGAAGGGGCGGTCTGCACCGAGCAGTTCCCACCGCGCGTTGTCGGCGTCCGTACTGGGCAGAGCAGCCAGGCCGCTCTCCTCGGGGCCCATCATTCTGCGGATCTGCTCGATCGCCTCCTCTCCCATGTGGATCTGGCGCAGTTGTTGTTCTTTTTGCTGCCATTCCTGCGGGGACAGGCGCGGCACCGTGACGGTCTGGGCGGCGTCGCCGAGGCCCTGGGCCGTGGAGTGGATCAGGTTGAGGTAGTGGGCGGCCGCGATCCGGCCGCGCTGGGGGTGGCGCTGGTATTGCCGGAACTCGGAGTTGTCGATGTTGACGAGTTGGAGGGCGTGGACCTGGTAGGCGCGGGTGTCGTTGAACGTCCTTGCCCGCATCATGGCGCGGCCGGCCGCGTCCTTCCATTCGCAGCCGCAGGGGGACTGCGAGGTGCCCTGGAGCTTCGCGCCGCCGCAACCTGGGCCAACGCAGCGCCAGAGTGCGGTAACGAAGCTTCCCGTGTTCTCAAACACGATGTGGTCGTAGCCGTGCTCGGGAACACGGCACTTGGGCACGTACATGGGGCGGACGCGTCCGCAGTTGTGCGCGTTGAAGTACGGGAGTTGCCGCAGCGGTGCGCTGCACGTGCGGCACCGGGGGTCGGCCGCGAGTTGCTGGGCCTTCACGTAGGTGCGCACGCGGCGGCAGGAGCGGCGGACGCATTCGAGGACGAGCGGGAACACCTCGAAGCGGACGAGGTCGGGACTGACCAGGACGAAATTCTGCCGCAGTCGGCCCTGCGGCACGGGCAGGGCGGCTCTGGCGTCTTCGCTCCAGCGCTCCAGGTAGCGGGAGATTTCGTCGTAGATGACGTCTTCGTTGAGTTTTTTGACCACGTCCCCGTCGACTGCCTGGACCCTGCCTCGCAGCCGCTGTTCGTGGCGGAAGACGGCACCGGGCAGGAAGGCGGTCATGGCCTGGCTACGGCTGCGGTTCATCCTCGCCCCCCTTGCTGTCGGCGGTGTTGGTGGCGAGCGCTTTGAAGGCGTCCTGGCTGCTGGTCAGTGACTGGAACGCTGTGCTCTTGTCGATGTCGCGGAAGCTGGTGAGCGGCTGTTGGAGGAACAGGTAGGCGGTGCGCTTTTCCTCTGCGCCCTTGTTGAGGTTGGGGCGTTCCTCCTGCCGCCAGGTGTCCATGATCCGCGCAACGAGGTCGTTCTCCAGGCCGCGCCCGTTGACGCCCTCCACGCGCTCGCGATAGCAGGCTGGGATGCGTCGTTCCAGCCAGGGGTCGAGAAGTGGTCGTTGGGCGCTCCACCAGCGCTTGAAGTCTTTGGAGTAGTCGGCTCCTTCCGGTGGTGGCTTCAGCGCGGGGTCGCGGGCGGCGTCGTGGAGCAGCGCCAGCACGATGCCAGGCAGGGTGCGTCGGGCTGCGAAGTAGGCGTACTTGTTGACGGGCACGGGGGTGACCATGCGGTCGAGCAGGCGGTGGTAGCTCAGGAAGTTGGAGAACATGGAGCGTTCGCGGCGCGAGACGGGGTCGTAGACGGTGACGACGAGGCCTGCGTGGGTCCGCCCGGCCCGGGCGGTGACCTGGATGTAGTCGGCGGCGGTCGGCGGCATGCCGGCCAGGACCAGGAGGTTGAGACGCTCAAGATCCACCCCGTGGCTGAGCACGCTGGTGCCGACCAGGGCGCGCAGCCGCTCCCCTCGCGGGGTGTCCAGGTGCTCGCGTTGGACCCGGGCGATGGCCGCGGCGAGGTCGGGGACCGGGACTTCGCCGGTGAGCACCGCGTGCTCGACGCGGTCGAGTCCGGCGTGCTGCAGGTCGTCGGAGAGCTGGCCGAGCTCCTCGTCGAGCTGGGTGCCGTGCTGCTTGCTGTTCACATAGGCCAAGGAGACCTCGTACGGGAAGAGGAGCCGTGGGAGGTCCGAGTCGGGTAGCCCGTGCAGGGCGAGGCGCTCGCGCAGGGCCTTGGGCTCCTCCTGGAGCCGGGCGATCTCGGTGAGGAGCTCGCCCTGCACGATCGCGGCGACGTCGGCTTTGCGGCGCTTGTGCGGGAGCACGCCGATGTGAACGCGCCGGAAGTCGGGCCGGGTGGTGGTGTAGAAGCTCTCGCCGAGTGTCCATCCCGGTGCGGGGAAGGCGCGGGGGCGGCGGCCGTAGAGCTGGCGGAGCTGGTCCTGGTACTGCTCGATGGTGGCGGAGGCGCCCAGTATCTTGCTGGGCAGGCCGCTGCCTGCTCCTGACTGGAGTTCGGCGATCATGCCTTCGTAGTGCGCGTTGAACGCGCCGAGCTCCTCCTTGAGGAGGTGCATCTCGTCCTGCACCGTCAGTGCCGGCACCGGGTCCTTGATCGGGCGGGCCGGCGGGTAGCCCTGGCTCGGCGCGGTGCAGTGGCTCGGCCCGGCCAGGCAGGCTCCAAAACGAGGGAAGGAGAAGTAGCCGTGCTCGGCGCAGCGGTGTCTCGGTCCGTGCTGGAACGCGGTGAACTCGGGGAACCAGCTGTGCCCGGTGAGTTTGTCGACGGTGGAGATGACGATCGCGGGCAGGGTGCGGTAGACCTCGACGTCGCTCACGTGCAGGGGCAGGATCCGCTTGCAGGCGGCGCACTCGTGGTGCAGGCGGACCGCGTCGGTGTCCAGGCGCAGCCGTACGCTGTCGCGATCGCAGTAGGGGCAGGTGATCACGAGCCGGTCGCGCAGGTGGTCTTCGGCGAAGGTCCCCGTCCGGGTGGCGGCGGCCTCGGTCTCCCAGCCGCGCCACCAGCCCCGCTCCCAGTGGAGGTCGTTGGGGCTGCCCGCCCCGCCGGCCAGGTAGCCGAGCGCGAAGGGGTCGTCGTGGGGGGATCCGATCCCGCGCTCGGCGCGGAGTTCTTCGGCGGCGATCAGCATGCGCAGGGTGCGGTCGAGTTGCTGCACGCTGAGCATGCGCAGCGGGAAGCGCAGCCAGGCGGTGACCCCTGCGTGTTTTCCTCGCAGCCGGTCGTAGAACAGGGCCGTGAGGATCAGTCCCAGGTATGCCTCGGTCTTCCCGCCGCCTGCGGGGAACCACAGTACGTCGGTGTGGTCGAGTTCAGCGCGCAGGTCTGCCCGCTGCGGGTGTTCGCGCACGGCGAGTGCCGGCAGGTGGGAGACGATGTAGACCAGCTGGAAGAGACGCCAACTGTCGTATAGGCGGCCGTCGTTGACGCGGGCGAAGACCTCGTTGGCGAGCTGGAAGGCGCGCTTGAGGTCCGGGTCCAGGTCCAGGCACTCGCGGCCGAGGCCGAACCGCCTGGCCTCGTCGTCGAACTGGGCGCGGTCGGCTTCGATGGCCTTGTGGTGCGGCAATTGCTCAGCAGCACGGCAGGCTGTGGCGAACTCCCGGGCGTAGCGGGCCATCGCGACCTCGACGGAGTCCAGGATCGGGGCCGGGTCGTCGGCGAGCTCGCGCCACCGCGGGTGCCGCACCCCGGCTTGGCGAGGCACGACGGTGCGTTGGACGTGGACGGGCAGGGTCTCGGTCCGCAGGCCGACGCCGTGGGGAACTGCTGCGCAGCCGGTGCCGCGACCGATCACCTCCGCCAGCTCCTCCAGGCGGTAGTCACGTGGGGCGAGGTGGAAGCGCTGAGGCACGATGCTGATGCCGTCCCCGGGCAGGACCGCGAAGCGGCAGTCGTACACGGAGAGGTCCTGCCAGTCGCTCTGCGCCGTGTCGCTCTGGTTGTGCAGGGAGACGCGTATGAGGTGGTCGCCGCCGTCCAGGGCCTGGGCGTGCGCGGACAGCACCAGCTGGGGTGCGCAAGGGGCCGCGTCGCGGTCCAGCAGTGCCGCGACGTGGTGGTGAAATGCCTCCTCGTCGGCCATGGCCTCCGCGGGGAGCACGTTGCGCCTGCGCCGCCCCTGGCGACCCTGCGGCCCCGCGGTGAGCGGGCGACGGGCCTCGGGGCGGGCGAAGTGCGCGTCCACCGCGCGGCGGACCGCCCGGTCCAGCACCTGCTGGGCCTCGCTGAGCGCGTGCGGATCGAGGTCGCCTTCCCCGAGCGGCACTTCGATCACCAGGTCCGGCACGTGAACGTCGTGGCGGCGCCAGACGCCCAGCAGCTCTCCCGGCCGGGCCTGTGCGCCGGAGGGGCCTTCGTCGCCGCGCAGGTACTCCATGTGCTCGGCGTAGCTGGCGATGTCCTCCAGGTAGAGGGCGAATCGGCAGTGGACGGCGAGTTGCGCGGTCCTGCGGCCGGGGATGGTGCGCACCCGGAAGTCGAGTGCCAGGACCGGGGGCGCCTGTGTGCCGCGCAGGGATTCGACGGGCCGGCGGCTCGGGTCGGCCGTCGCCTCGTCTGGTGCCGACAGGTGTCGCGGCGGGACCGCGACGGCGGGCAGCACTCCGACGACCACGTGGTCGCGAGGTGTCCACGGGGGTTTGTGCGGGGCGCCGCTGCGGTCGGCGAGCCTGTCGGCGAGGACCTGCGTCAGGTGGTCGATCAGCACCGTCTCCCGCTGGTTGTCCACAGCGCTGTCGGGGTGCAGCGCCAGCGGGTTGTTGCGGGCATCGTTCACGGCGCCTCCTGTGGTGAGCTGCTTGCGCTGCGGGGGCCTGGCACGCGGCCCAGGACGGCCGCGGACACGCTCTTCTGGCCGCCGACGCGGCGGACGACGACCAGGTCGAACTCCTCGAGGACCTCCGAGACGTCGGTCCCGGAGCACAGTGTCTTCAGCTGGCGAAGCGCGGGGCCTTCCGTGCCCCGTGCGGCCTCGCTCATCGCCGCCGCCGCGGTGTGGCCCAGCGCCCGGTGTAAGCGACGTAGTTCCTCCGCCATGCGAGCCAGGCGCTGCCACGTTCCTCCCGAGGTCAGGCGGGTGTCCCGGGCCAGCAGGGCAACCCGGTGGATGTCTTGCGGATCCTCCGGGGCGATGACGCTGCCGTCGGCCCATTTGCTCACCGCCTGCCATGACGAGACCTCGCTCCCGAGGTTCTTCAGGGCGATGAGCACGTTTGGCCACGACCCTCGCTGCTCGTGCACGGCGATGATGGCCTGGCGGAAGAAGCCGATCATCGTGTCCATGGCGGTCACCTCGGCGCTGTCGTGCATCACCATGACGAGCCGGTCGTGGAGTCTGGACTGCCCGTCGCCACGTGCGCGCAGGAGCCGGCTGCCGGGGGCGAGCGCGGCCACGGGCACCCTGGCGTAGCGCTGGCCGATGAGGACATCGACCTGCTCGTCACTGCGCAGCCAGAGCACCGCCCCTTCGGGCTCGGTGAGCACGGCCGTGGCCGGCACCGGGCCGTCCGCCGCCACCACTGTGGCACCGCGGCCGGGGGCCGCCGGGGTGCTGATGGCCTTGGCCGGGGCGTCGTAGTCCTCGAAGAGCGCCGAGAGGTCGAGGGCGAGCCGGCTGTCGCGCTGGGGCGAATCGTCTGGTGCGGAGGACGGTCCGGAGAGGTCGACGGGGCCGTACGCGACGGGCAGCAGGGGCGTCGCCGGCTCCGGTACCTCACCCAGCCTCAGCACCGCGGCAGTCTGGCGTATCTGCTCGTGCCAGCCGTGTAGCGCGCGGCCGGCCGAACGCTCCAGCCACGTATACTCGCTCTGCTCCACCACGGCGACGTGTTCATCGGCAGCACCGGAGAACAGCACGCCAGTGCGCAAGGTCGAGGGGCCACCGAGGTGAAGCTCGAACCTCGGCGAGGCGTCCCAGGCCAGGCGTTCCGTATAGGGCATCACGTGCAGCGCACCGGCTCTCCCGCCAGCAGCGGGCCCGGGCCGGGGGGCGAGCAGCAGGGAGTCGGCATCACCGCCGAGTGCATCGGCCAGCTCCTCGGCGACAGCCGCGGCGGCGGAGCGGGAGCGGGTGCGGACGAGAACGGGGACGCCTGCCCGATCGGCCCGCGCCCAATCGATCAGCGCAAGCAGCAGGTCCCAGCGCGGATTGCCGTCGTACAGCACTTCATACAAGTCCAGCACGCCGCGCCGGAGGTCGGGCCATTGGGTCTCGCGGAACAGCCCCCACGGCCCGGCCCGGCCCTCCAATATCCCGCGGGACACCGACCGGGCCAGCGCCCGTGCGCCGCTGCCGCGCCCCATCAGCACCTGCCAGGCGTCTTGCCTCCCGATCGAACCCCAGCTGCACCACAGCAGGTTGAGCAGACGCACAGCGTCGGCGATCGGCTGCGGCCAGGGCTCCAACGTGTGGATACGCCGTGCTGCGATCACACCCGCCACGACCGTCCGGTACAGCTCGGCGAGCTGCTCATGGCGGTATACCGCCGCGCTTGGTGCGGCTGCCGGACGGTGGGCAAGGAGGGCGTTACTGGTCAGGGGGCCGTATGCGGGGCGGTGCCCGAGGGTGTGCCGCACGTCGGCACGCAGCGCGGGAGTCCACGGCCACTGCGTCCAGGCCCGGCTGCTGCCCGGCTGAGTGCCCAGGTCGGCCACGGCCACGACGCGGGCGGCGTCGTGCTCACTCGCCCAGGCCAACGCGCGCTCCCAGGACTGGTCGTTGGCCATGCTGGTGCGGTCGATGACGACAGTGCCGACGCTGGTCCCCAGCGAGGGCCTGCCGAGCGCGGTGTTGAGGTAGAACAGCCCCGAGGGCGAGTCGACAGCCCTCGTGATCTTTCCCTGGAGGTCAACGACCCGCCCGTCACCGCGGATTCTCTGCATGCGCAGGGCTCGCGAGAGGTTCTGCCTGCCGATCGTGAGCTGTGCCAGCCGTACGGTGACGTTGGTGCGCAGTCCGACGACCACCACCGGTCCGTCAGGGACCGGGCAGGGTGATCCGCCGGTCAGCTCTGCCCCGCGCCGTATGAGCTGGAGGTAGATTCCGATCAGCACGGCCAGGTCGTGGCGCCCGCGCGGGAGGCCCAGGTACACGCTGCGTTGATCACTCGATAATGCGCGGGACAACAGAGTCAGGGTGGCGCGGTCCAGCGGGCCGAGATCGACGGTGCGGCCGCAATCCGTCATGCGAAGGGCCTGCACGCGCTCGAAGAAGTCGGCAGGGTCTGCGTCGGGAGGGACGAGACGGTCCAAATATGTCACGCGCGCCATCACCCACCTGGTATCCCCCCACTACCTGCCGTTACAGTAACGCACGTTGACAGGCCGTCACCTGCTCCTGCCCAATCCGAGGGCGGTGGATCCGGGTTCGGACCACCGGGGGCGTACACATGAACGAGAAGCCAGGGGCGGACCTCCCCCCAGTCTCACTTCTCGAGGCCGGGCCGGCGCCAGTGGAGTGGAGCCGGATCGCCGAGCATGAGTCGTGGCGCAAGGAGGTGCACCGGCCCGCGACCTACGTGCACAAGTGGTGGGCGAGGCGCCTGGGCAGCGTCGCACGCCACTTACTGTTGGCTGCAGTGTCCGGGCCGGACGACTCCTTTGCGGACGCCGCGGCCAGGCTCCGGGGGCTCGTCGTCTACGACCCCTTCGCCGGATCGGGCACCACCCTTGTCGAGGCAGCCAAACTCGGGGCCGCCATCGTCGGCCGCGACATCAACCCCGTCGCGACGCTCACCCAGCGGCAGGCGCTGCAGCCATGGGATCTCGAGGTGCTCGCGGACCTCTTCGGGCAGGTCGTCAGGAAGTGCGCCCGCCCCGTCCAGGAACTGCACCGCACCGTCTCCAATGAATCGGTCCTGCACTACTTCTGGGTGGCCCTCGCGCACTGCCCAGAGTGCGGCGAGGACGTGGAGCTCTTCACCACACGGGTCTTCGCCCGCCATGCGTACCCGCGCAGATTCCCCCGCGCCCAGGCCATATGCCCGGGCTGCCGGGGCATCTGCGTCACCGACCTGAGCAAGGACGAGAGGGGGCACTGCCCCGCCTGCGGCATGACCTTCCCGTTCCAAGGGGCCGCTCGCGGACGGTTCATGACGTGCCGCAACGGGCACCGCACCCCTGTCATTGCCGCGCTGAACGGCGCCGTCCCGGAACGGCGCATGTACGCAAAGCTGGTGCTGCGCGCCGACGGCCAGCGTGAGTACCGGGCGATCGACGACTTCGACCTCTGCCTGTACGACAAGGCGGCGAAGTCCCTCGCCGACACATCCCCTGATGAGCTCGTACGCCCGCTCGGCGCGCTGGAGGAAGGCGTCAGCACGGTCCAGGCGCTCCGCTGGGGGTACGACTCCTGGGAGCGGTTCTTCAACGAGCGCCAGCGTTACAGCCTCGGGCTGATCGGCGCGGCGCTGCGCGATCTCCCCGGGGCGTCCGCGGAACGCGAGGCGCTCATCGCATCGTTCGGCAGAACCGTCGAACACCACAACCTCTTCTGCTCCTACAAGGGGGAGGGCACCGGCCCGGTCCGCTCGGTCTTCCACAACCACGTACTGCGACCGGAGCGGTGCAGCGTCGAAGGAGACCCCTGGGGCGCCCAGGGGGGATCGGCCGGGTTCTCCGGGGTGCTCACCCGGCTGCACAAAGCGGCCCAGTACAAGAGCACCCCGCTGGACTTCAGGGCCGAGGCCGGCCGGATCCTCGCCGTCGACCAGTTCTCGCTGCCTGTCGCCCGCCCCCTGAGCACGACGTGGCAGCAGTTCGTGCGGAATCCCGCAACGGCCTACACCACCACCGGCGACGCCTCGCAGACGGATCTCCCCGACAACAGCGTGGACCTCATCGTCACCGACCCCCCCTACGTCGACAACGTCCACTACTCGGAACTGGCCGACTTCTTCCACGCGTGGCTCAGCGCCATGCGCCCCTACCAGGGCTACCCGGACGTGCCCAGCACCCGGGCCGTCCAAGAAGTACAGAACGCCACCCCTGATGGATTCCAAGCCACCGCAGCTCGTGTCTGGCGCGAGTGCCGGCGCGTCCTCAAGCCCGGCGGCTGCCTCCTGTTCAGCTTCCACCAGTCGCAGACCACGGGCTGGTGCGCTCTGATGCGGTCGCTGTCCGACGCTGGCTTCACCGTTACCACCACCCGCGCCGTGATCGCCGAAGTGGCGACCAGTCTCGCCAAGACCGCAGCGGCGGAGCCCAACCGCATCGACGTCATCGTGCTGTGCCGGGACGCTGCTGGCACGTCTGCCGGGGCAGCCCTCGACCTCGGCCAGGCCGCCGCGCAGGCGCTGTCGGAAATCCGGGGCCTTAGGGGAGCCGGGCTGCGGGTGGGTCCCGGCGATGTCCGCACCGCCGTACGCGCCGCGGTCCTGGCGGCAGGAACACGCCAGGCAGCCGCCGACTGGGAGACCCTGCAAGCAGAGGCAGACCAGCGAGCCACGGCGGCGGTAGCGGAATTCAGCACCACCTGACTCTTTTGGGGCCGGTGCCAGCCACATCCCGACCTGACGGACCAGCGAGGAGAACCGGGTACGGCCCAACGCGCGGACCGCCCACCGGCGACCGCCCCGCCCTCGCGCTGCTGCCAGTTGCCTGCCGAGGAACGGGTCGGTGCTGGAGGCGCAGGAGGCCGGTGTCCGAGGGGGCGATCACTCTCTTGGCCGCGATGGGCACCATTTGATACTGCGTGTCACCGAGCGTTACTCAGCAGCCCCGTCCGGTTCCGTGCTCGGCCCGTTCGCGGATGCCCGGTCAGGCGGTCACCTGCCGGGTGCGCGCCACCGGTAGAAGAACGTCAGACCCGGTCCCGCCCCGAGATGGAGCGGTATGCCGGCGAGCAGGGTCCCGACGTCGATGGCCTGCTCGGGCCGCAGCACGTTGAAGCCCTGCCGTGTGTAGTACGGCCCCAGTTCGCGCCCGGTGTCGAACTCGCCGAACAGCAGCGTGTAGTCCAGTTGCTCGTACAACTGCACGCACCGTTTGAGCAGCGCCGCTCCGATCCCGCGGCCGCGGGCGTCCTCGGACACCGCGATCGCCTTGATCTTCGCGAACGTCAGCATCGACATCAGGACCTGTTGCCGGGACACCGGCAATCGGGATAACCCGGAGACGACTGTGCCGGACGGGACACCCAGAAGCGCTCCGGTCACCTGTCCGTCGCCGTCTCGAGCAACCAACGGCAGGGACAACTCGGCTGCCGCAGCCTGGAGTTCACCGGCCGCCGTCGCCCGTACAAGCGGCTCACCCAAGTCACCGCCCGCTAGGGCATCCAGCAGCCAGGTCCCGCATCGCCCCCGAGCGAGTGCTTCGAGGTGACCGGTCTCCAGGTCGTCGGCGGCCGCCTTCAACAAGGCGGCCGCCGCGCCGGCCTCCTCCGGCACGGCGAACCCGATCCGCACCCCGTCCGGTCCGGATACACCGTCCAGCACCTGCTGCCGCGTCAGCCGGGCCCGCCCCGCCGAAGAGCCCGTCTTCCTTGTCTTCTTCTTCGCCATCCCCGAGAACTACCCCGCGTCTCGCCGCCGGAGTCGATGACCGCGTCCTCCACCGCTCACGCAGCCCCGACGGCGAGTTACACAGGCGGAAGTCGCTGTCGGCCTTCCCGTCCAGCCCATAGACGGCCCACTATCTCAGCCTGTGCCCTTACTCCCCTCGGTGACCAGCACAAACCCAGCCGCCCGGGCCACGCAGGCAAAAGGAAATCCCGCGCCGATCACTACATTCCGAGACGATCACTAAACCTGCACTTCAGAGCCTCCCTCGGATCTCAAAAATCCTCGGAAGCTCCAGCTCAGAACCGCGTCACGCCACAGCAAAAGTCCTATGACGATCACTAGATCCGCAGGTCAACGCATCATCCACCTAGTGATCGCTAGCAGATTCGTCAGAGGACCAGGAGCACGCGGTCAAGCTCGGTGTATGGCTGGCGAATCAGCGGAGTCGCCGCGCCGCGCTGCCGGCCGACCGCGCGGCGGTACTGACGGAGCTTGGGGTGATCTGACGCCTAACGCACGAATGCGCCCTCCCGAAGCCCGGGAGGGCGCATTCGTGTGATCGGCGGCGCTCAGAGATCGGATGGCAGGCGCTCTCCGGTCTCGGCGTCGAACGCGGCACCGGTCGGGGACAGGCGGACAGTCCGGGAAGGGGCCCGAGAACCTTCCTTCCAGCTCTTCCCGCCTATCGCTACGTGCACCGTCACGTCTGCGTATGGATCTTTCACCGGGATCTTGATCTCCGGGGCCTCCGGATACCAATCCTCCTTGATGCTCTGGGCGCTCTTCCCGGCACCGTCGATGCGTAGGTACTTAGCATTCGGGTCGAAGGAGGCACGGAGTTCGACGATCACGCTGTCTCGGTCTCGGGTCCAATGCGCGACCACGTCTGCATCGACTGAGTCCATGACCAGATTGGCGCCCGAACGTCCCTTGTAGGCGGACACCTTCTCCTGTCGCTCTTCGCGCTGTTCCCTCTCGTCCGCGTTCTGCAGTACGCCGGCGGTGGTGAGTGCCAGGGCTGCGATGGCGGCGACGTAGGGCCAGGTGCGCCTACGTCCGCGGGGGTGATCGTCAACTGCGCTTGTGGGTTCGGGTCTCGGCGGCTCTGGTACCCGATGCCACTGTCCCGCAGAGTCGTCGGTCCTCTCGAACCACTCGCCGTTGTTGCCCATGCGGGTGACGGTAGCGCGCAGGTGCGCGGCCTGGTCCTTGTTCCCGGACAGTTCTGCTACCTCCGCGCGAGTGACGAGCCAGGTCGTCACCTGGGGCGAGTTGATGCCGTGGGTGGTGATGTCCTCCCGTTCACCGACCGCGGCGAGGCCCGCGGCCTCGTTGAGGCGGCCGGCCTGCGCGGCCAGCAGAACGGCTTGGTGCCGGTGGTCGAGGCGCTGTCCGGTGTAGACGGTGTCGATGGTGTTCGGTGGCAGCTCGAAGCCCCACCCGTCCTCATCGAGGCCGGGTTCGTCGTACTCGTAGACGTCCTGGGAGGTCGCCGTGTCCTTGTCGAGGATCACGGGGGGCTCTGCTTCGTCCAGGGTCACCGCGGGCTCTGCTTCGAGGGCGGGCTCTTCTTCGGCGAGCGCGGCCTGTTGGGCCTTGCGGCGCCGGCTGGAGGTGTCGGTGAGCTTGGCCTCGTCTTCGCTGATCACGGTCTGGATGACGTCGACGTAGTCAGGGCCGACCTTCCAGACGGCCTCGCCGGGTTCGAGGGTCGGGATCTTCTCAATCGCCCAGGCGGGCAGGTCGAGCAGAGTGCCGACCTTGAGGGCTTCCTCGGGGCCGAGGCGGCCGATGTGGGCGATCTCGCACAGGCGGGCGAGGTCCTGGGCGCGGCCGTCGCCGAGGTCGGACAGGGTGTGCATCACGGCGTCCACCGAGAGCGCATCCTTGCGGGAGTTCTTGAGCAGTCGCTGGATCAGTTCGGCGGTGGCCGGTGAGAGCAGGACCTGCCAGGCCTCTTCGATCACCAGGTGCCGATGCACCGCGGTCGACTGCTTGAGCCAGACGTGTTCGACCCAGCACGAGATAGCGGCCATCAGGGCCGGGATCGCCGGGGAGTTCCGGTCGAGGCGGGTGAAGTCGAAGGAGACGATCGGCAGGTCGGTCTCTGGCAGGCCCGCATTCGGCCCGTCGAACAGGCCGCGCAGTGATCCGTTGACGTAGCGGTCAAGGGCGATGACGACGCCCTCGCCCCACTCGGCGAGCTTGGCAGCCGGCCACCGTCCGTCCTCCGGGGTCAGCAGGACGTCGACCAGGCCGCCCAGGGTCGAGGCCTTGGGGCTGTTGAGACCGTGCTGGAGTGCGTGGGCAGCCTGCGTGGTGAGGGCCGCGGGCTCAACCGCGGAGATCAGCGAGCGAATCAGTTGCTCGCGGACCTCGATCGGGAACAGCGGCGAGCAGGGGTTGAGCGTGAACTCGCCGGCCTCGATGACCCTGCCGCCGAGGGAATGAGTCAAGGGCGCCCACTCGCCGGAATTGGCCTGGTTCTCCTGCTGCTCCCCACGGCTGTCGATGACCACGTACTGGTGATCGTGGTGCAAGATCTCGCGGTGGGCCCGCACCTTCGCGGTGGTCGACTTGCCCGAGCCGAGCATGCCCAGCGCGATCGAGTTGGTCGAGGGCAGAACCGCGGAGCTGACCAGCACGGGCGAGAGGCGGAACGGCCGGCCGTCGGTGGTCGAGCGGCCGATCTCGATGCCGGGAAAGGCCGTGCTGGACGCGACGAGCGGCGCGGTGATCGCGACATGGTTGGAGGGCAGACGGATCACAGGATCGCCCCTTTCCGGGTGGCTGCGCCATGCGGGGTGGTCATCACGTGGGCGCGGTGCTGCTGGCCGAAGAGCCAGTCGAGCCGCAGACGGTGTTCATCGGCATCCAGTTGGGTGTCCCAGCGTGCTTCGGTGACGTCCTCGGAGCTGTCGCCCCAGACGGTCAGGAAGGCGTCGATATCCACGAGCGTGGCGCCCTGGACCAACGCGTCGTGCGTGGTGCCGCTGGATTCCTGGTTCTCGTCCTTCTTGACGTTGTCGGTGGTGAACGCCTCGCCGGCGGCCTTCGTCCACTTCGCCGAGCGGCGGGCCTGGGCCGCCGGCATCGGCCGGTACAGCACCGAGAAGGAACGGTCCCTGATCCGGTCCTTCTTCTGCTCCAACAGGAGATCAGGCATCAAGGTCCCGGTGCTCGTGTGCGGCCAGGCGGTGATCCGGGCGGTCGCCGCGTACCGGCCGTCTTCGAGCGCGGCCCAGTCAGAGGCACGGTCGGTGACAGCCAAAACCGGTTCGGGCGTGATCTCGGTCAGCGCGCCGAGCTTGCTGAACTCCCTCCCGATCGTGTTCAGGACCCGCTCCGGGCGGGCGATCACGCCCTTGGGAATGTGCACGGAGATCGTCTGCGTGTGAGTGGTGACGTCACCCACCATCGCGTGATGGGTGACGTGGACCTGAATGCCCGCACTGCGGGACTGGTTGCCCACATACGTCAGCGCGCGGCCGAAGGTCTCATGGAACCCTGCCCTCAGCACGGCATCCTGCATGGTGCCGTGGTACGGGTACAGGGTCCACGTCCTAGTCGCGCCCTCGATCGTGCCCAGGCGGGATGTGGTGCGCTCGCGCCAGTGCCGGATGCCGACCGCGGCCCATCGGGCGAGCGAGCGGGGTCCCGGCGCGATGTTGATGAATCCGGCTGCGGCGGCGACCGCGCCGAACGTCCAGATCGGCGGCGGCTGGAGCATCGCCGAGGCCATGATGGCGCCCCCTGCCCCGGCGTTCACCTTCGTCAGCAGGGTCTCCAGAGGGCTCAGCCCGCGCTGGATGGCAGGGACGCGATAGCCGGGGGTCAGGGAGTACACGGCACTTCCTCCTTCTTCTCTATGGGGTGGTCGGCCCGCCCGACGCCGGGCCGGAGCCGGATGCCGGGCCCGAGCTGGGCGACGGCGGCGTGGTCCTGGTCCTGGTCGGCGTCGACGGAGTGGACGGGTTCGAACTTCTTCTCTATGGGGTGGTCGGCCCGCCCGACGCCGGGCCGGGGCCGGATGCCGGGCCCGAGCTGGGCGACGGCGGCGTGGTCCTGGTCCTGGTCGGCGTCGACGAAGTGGACGGAGTGGACGGGTTCGAACCGGTGGAAGGGGCGCGGGGGTTGGTACGGGGCGGGGTGTGGGCGGCACGGGCATCCCGGCGCGCAGCCATCACCTGCGCCTGACGCTCCCCGTCGCGGTTGATCTGCGCGATGGCCGACTCCGTCGTCATCCGCCCAGGCCGCTTGCGCATCCTGACCCCGTACGCGGCGGCCAGGACGTCACCGTCCTGCGCCACGGCACGGACCGGGGTGGCCACCGTGCGCGGGCCGCGGGGGGTGTTCTCCTGCTCGTAGAAGTCCGGCACACCCGCCCGGACGGCCGCCCGCGCAAGCGGGCTGCTCACGCGGTTCTCCACCATCGACCGCGCTGCACGGGCCAGACGGGGCCCGAAGTACGGCACACCATGGGAGATCATCCGCAACATCAGAACGTCCGCGGCAACCAACAGGACCGCGTCCATCACCAGCGCGCCCTTGACCATGGGCACGAACGGCGAGACCAGGAGCAGAGCGAACGGGGCGAACATGAGCCCCAACAGCCGCTGCGCCCACGCCTGAACCGCACTCATGTCGCCCCCACGGGCCAGGGAGGCAATCACAAGCGGTGCCATGCACACGAACGCCAGAATCCCGAGGTTCCGTGTCATGAACACCAGGGCGGCGAAGCCGAGGGCGACCACCAACGCGGCGGTGATGATCAGGATGGCCAGGGGGTTTCCCGAGTCCGCGCCGTTCTTGAGGTCCTTGGTGATGGCGCCGAACAGCGTGGACTCGTTCGAGCTGAAGGCCTTCGTGAATCCCTGGCTCACGGCCGTGTTGAGGACCGTCATCACCCCCGGGACGGACGCCATGCCGGCCACGGCTACGAGCGTCCACCCGGTTGAGTGGCCCATCTGCTTGAGGCGCGGTGCGCCCTGCCACGCGGTCAGGGCACACACGACAACCACACAGGTGAAAATGGCGACGGCCAGATGTTGGCCCAGCCACAAGAACGGCGCAAACAACCCGTTGTCGGCGTTTTCCGGAGCCCACGTCTTGCCAGGCGCGACAAGACTCTGGATCTTCTTGATGAGCCATTCGGCCAGGTCCTGGACGTGGTCGGAGGCTCCGTCGGTCAGCCCGACCCCGCCGTCAGCTCCATCAGGGGCGTCTGGGTCGACCCCTTCGTGACCGTCGCTCTCGCAGTAGTCGTAGGCCGGCGTGCCCTTCAGGAGATCGCAGGGATCCTCCTTCTCTGGCATCAGTTCTTCCCGCCTGCGCCCGGGTTGGTGACGGTGCCGAACAGGTCGGCACCGTAGATCGCCAGGATGACGGCCACGAACAGAACGCCGACCGCCATGGACCCCTTGCGCAGCGCGTTCTTGGGGTCGTTGGGCGTGCCGAGCAGCATCTTGACGGCGATCACTGCGATGACTGCGGCGACTCCCTTGGTGACCAGGCCGCCCCCGGTCATTCCGATGGAGTCGAAGAAGTCGACGAAGCCCGTGGAGAAGTCCTGCCCCTTGGCCAGGATGATGGACTTTTGCATGTTCAGATCTCCTCTGTCGTGTCGTGTACGGGGCGGGCGATGCCGAAAAGGTCGGACATCGAACTGAGCTTGGAGAAGCGGACTTTGGCGCCCGGCTTGGGGGCATCGAGCATCCATCCGCCACCGACGTAAAGGCCGACGTGGTGAATGCTGGCCGCACTGTCGCCGTAGAACACCAGATCGCCGGGTTGCATCTCGCTGCGCTTTACCGGCTTGGATGCGGCGTATTGCGCTGCCGCGGTACGGGGCAGGGTGATGCCGACTTTGGCATACGCGTACACGGTGAGCCCGGAGCAGTCGAAGCCCAGCGTATTCGCTCCGGAACTGCCATTCGGAGAGCAGCAGGAACCGGTGCTCGGTCCGGACGCGTTACCGCCACCCCACGAATACGGGGTGCCGATCATTTTCTGAGCCGCGTTCAGGGCCGTTGCACCCTGTTGTGCGGTGACGGCCGTTCCGGGTTTTCCGCCCTTACTGCCCTGGCCCGCCAGGGCGCTGATTGAGCGGACGTAGTTCTGTGTCTCCTTGTAGGGAGGGACACCGTTGTATTTCAGTACGGCGCCCGTGCCCGCATTGTATGCGGCGAGCATGTTGTTCTGCTTGTTGCCCGGAACGTCTTTCACGTCCTCGGCAATACTGCACAGGTATTTCGCCGACGACGGGATGGCGTCCTCGGGATCCCAGACGTCGCGCTTTCCGTCGCCGTTACCGTCGACTCCGCTGCTCTCCCACGTGGACGGCATGAACTGGGCGATACCCTGCGCACCGACCGGTGATTGAGCCTTGGGATTGAACCCCGATTCCTGCGTGAGAAGCGCGGCTAAGAGATTCGGCGTGGCTTCGGGGCAGGTGCTTCCCGCCTCTTCTATCAGCTCTTGGTACTCGGCCGGCACGCTGATACTCAGCGCGTCGTTCAGGATCGGGTTGTCGCCGGCGGCCTGGATGAGCGCGGCCACGATGACGACCGCGGTCGCCCCCGCGCCGACTGCGGCTGCCACAGCGCCAGATCTCACGAACTTCCCCCCTTCCTTCAGTTGTTTGGTGTTCTCCCTGTTCAGCGAAGGATTCTGTGTCCGCTGGGAGTCCGCTGGCGGTCCGCCGGCGACCCGCCCGAGCGGCGGGATGATCCGCCGCTGGACGGACTTCCAGCGGGTACTCAGCGGACTTTCAGCAGACTCCTGGCGGACCAGGAGCCCGGTCAGGAACCGGCCCTGTGGGCGGCTGTGAGGTCGGACAGCCAATAGCCGCGGACCACTCCCGACTCGTCCTTGCCCGGCGAAACACCCAACAGCTTTGAAAGCTGACGTCCTCGCTCGCTGGGCCGGGATTCCATGATGCCGACTGCTGGTGCCAGATCGGCCGTCGCCATGAACTCAACCCCCTTGTCCCGCATCAGGTCAATCGCTTTTTTGAGCGGGGAATCCGGAGCAGCCATGAACCGCGATTTACGCCGCTCGCACGCTTCGTCGATCACTTCCCAGACGAATTCATCCCGGAAGCTGAAACCTCTGATGAGAGTGGAAGCACCGCGCGCGAACAGGACCGCTTGGCCCTTGATCTCAGGGTTGAGCAGTACGGGATTGATCGGCGCCATCGTGGTGAAATAGGAGTCGCCGAGGGTGACTTTCGCCGCACCTTCCGAATCGACGTACAGACACATCCGGTACTGGAACTGAGCCCTGACATTGACCGGAATCGCGTCCTTGTCCGGCCGCTGTGTCAGCATGATCACGGAAACGCCGGACTCCAGTGCCTTCGCGACCAGGGACCGCGACTTGTCCTCGACCCTCGCAACCAGATCCTTCGACCCCTTGGTGCCGTTGTCGACGTAGAAGTCTGCCGCTTCGTCGATGATGAAGAAGAGATGCCGGAACTTCGGCTCCGGCTTCCGCTCAAGGATGGCGTTCTTCTTCTCGGTGTACCGCTTGTCCACGAGGGCAAGCAGTTCATCGAGGATGTCTTCCAGGACGGCCGGATCGCTGGACGCCTCGTAACGGAGGGCGATTTGTGCGAACCTCGCCAGCCCGACGAACTTCCCGTCCAGCAAGACCATGTCGAAGTCATCGCCATAGGCGACCAGCAGACATGTGATGAGGCCATTGGCGAGGGTGGTCTTACCCATCTGGGTCATACCGGCGATGAGCATGGATGCCTTGTCGAACGTCGGCACCCCGAACAGAGCGCCGGTAACCTCGTGCCCGAGAGGGATCCCGTCGAATGCCTGGATTTCCTTGCGGTTCGGCGGCTCGAAAAGGCGGCTGAACGGCGGCTCGTTCAACTTCAGCAAGGTGACTTCCCGCTCGGTGTGCCGGGAGGTCTCCAGCTTGAGGTGAAGCCGGGTGACACCGAGCATCGACGCGATCCGCCCGAGCTGCTTGGCGACGTCCTCATGGGTGCGGCCCTCAGGCACCAGGAACGTGTACCGCTTCCCGATGCCCGGCAGAACGTCCTCGCGGACGTCGTGCAGGGGGATGACTTCGTCCTTGCCGATCGCACCGGTACGAACCAGGGCGGCCGTCAGCTCCGGATGCGTCACAACGGCCGCCTGAGCGTCATCCGTTGCCCCGGGCGGGGATGCCTGCGCCGTGGCCACGGGCGGGGCCTCAGCGGGCCTTCTGGCCCACCTGCGCATCACTTCGGTCTTGACCCACCAGGCCGCGTAGCCGAGGGCGACCAGCACGGCCGCGGTGAGGATGACCGTGGCCGGCCACGACAGGCCCGTCTTGTCCTTGATGGCGAACAGCACTCCCAGGACCATGACCAGGCCGCCGATTGCGCCCGCTGTGTGGCCGTAGATGTCTTCGTCACGGTCGTCGTGCCGGTCGCGGTGCTGCTTCTTCTTTCCCATACTCCCCCCTGTATTTCGGGATCAAGGAATTACCCGATCATAACCAGCCTATGCAAGTGCAAATTGACGATTTGTCAGGCTTCTCCGGATCTGCCCTGCAGATCTGCAACAGAACTGAGTCAGAATTTGCTCACCGAATGGCTCGCCGGGTCTGCGCTGCGCTCGACTGCGTGGTTTCCGGCAGTCGCGACACAGCCCAGCCGAACGCTTCGGCTGGGCTGCATCGGTGGTGCCGGACGGGCGGGGTGTTCACGTTCTCCTGCGTCTCATGCATCGTCATACGACTCTTGCATCGCGCACTGACACTGCCGTTGCCACTGCCACATCTGCGCTGGTGTGATCAGACAGCGTCGCTGTCTTCGGTCTCTTCGTCGGTCTCGGCCTCGGTCGCCTCGGTGAGGACTTCCGCGCTCCACACGCGGCGTACGCGCTCCTCGGACCCGAAGAATCCGCAGCGGCGGAGCGGCCACGGCCCGGCGGTACGAGCAGGGCGGGTCGTCGCTGTAGCAGAGATGCCGCAGCACCACACCGAGCTGCGCATCATTCAGCGGGAATCAGGCACAAATTCCGTGAGAGCGATCAGCGGGGTTCCGTCTCGGCGGCATAGAGCGCTCCGCAGGCGGCCCCGCCCTGCCTCCCCGACGTTCGATTGGTTGGAACGGCTCAGACGCCAGTCGCCGAGCCACAGTCTGAGGAGTAGCGGCTGACGCGAGAGCGAGCCGGCTAGCCAGAAAAGTTCACCGCGGTCAGAGCGGTGCGGATCAGAGGTACTGAGTAGGGTTGTCCACCCACAGCACCGTCGTGGCGTCGGGCTGTACGGTCAGTCCATACCGGTCTACGGTCGGCTTACCGAGGTTCTCCCATCGCCTGTACGCAACGGCGATCTCATCCCAAAGGCGCCGCGGGCCGGACTGGGTGACGGTGAACAGGTCTGCCTGGTGGCCGTCGTAGTCGACCGTGGCCCAGGACGAGCCGGTGTCATCCCGCATGTCGAGGCGGGTGGGGGCGTGTTCGCCGCTGGTGTCCCAGGAGTAGGAGGCGCCTGTGACGGTGAGGCCGAGGTGGAATTCGGCCGCCAGGTTGCCTCCTGCGACTGCCCACGGGGATACGGCGGTTGTTGACGTGGTGCGGTTGCCGTCGGCGGACCCATGAGAAACGCGCTGGTGGGGGTCCAGCGTGGTCGTGACGTGTCGCATGGGCATGAACGACGCGAAGGGATGGAACCGCCCCGATGCGGAGCCGTCCTGGCCAACTGTCAGCGCGAGTGTCCCGTACCGGCACCACGACGACGTCCATGGCGTCACGATCAGTCCGCCAGGTGCCGTCTGCGCGAGCCAGGCCTGGGGGATCCGGTCAACGGAGAACGTCGCCACGACCCGTTCGTACGGCGCGGCGGCTGGCCAGCCGGCCGCCGCATCGGCACGGACGACGGTCGGTGCGTACCCGAGGGCCTTCAGGTTCCGCTCGCCGCGGTCGGCGAGGGCGGCATCGAGCTCGACGGTCGTGACCGCCCCATCGCCAAGGAGTTCGCACAACAGCGCTGCGTTGAAGCCCGTACCGGTCCCGAGTTCGATCACGGACCGCCGTCGCGGCTCTTGCAGCCCGGCGGGTGAGCCCAGTTCGGCCAGCTGCAGCGTCCGCAGCACCATCGACGGCATCGACGCCGCCGACGACGGCGCCGCGTCGGTGAACTGCGTGACCAGCGGCGCGTCGGAGTACGCAGCCGTCATCCAGCCGTCCGGATCGATGGCCCGGTCGCAAGGACCGTAGCCGCCATTGCCGTCGCGCAGCCACAGCCGGTCGGGCAGGAACTGGTGCCGGGGTACGGCCCGAAGTGCGCGGGCGAGCTCCGCGGGGAGGGACTGGTCGAGATGCTTGGCGATGTCGGCGAGCAGCTGGTCGACGTACGTGGCGGGAGCGGTCGTCATCGCTGGCTACTTCTTGTCGGGGGCGGGCGGCGGAGGGGGCGGTGGCGGTACGGGCCGGTTCGGCTGATGCCCGTCATCCCCGATCGGTGATCGGTGTTTCCCCTCCACGACAACCATGGGAACCCTCCTCGACGTCTGGCGACCCACGGTAGATACATCAGCGCCGTGATCGGCAGAGCACATACGGCCGACCTGGCAGGCACGAACCCTGTGACGCACAGCAGTTCTCACCCGTACGGGTGAAGCCGTTGTCGGGAGTCGGCAAGCGATCCGCACGGGTCCGCTGGCTGTTTCAGGTCGGGAGCGTCATGGTGGCCAGTTCGCGGGCCACGACTTCCAGCCGTAGTGCGTTTGCTCCCTTGACGAGGATCACATCTCCGGGCTGGAGGTGGGCGTTGACGTGTCCCGCGAGAGTGGTGGCGGGGTCGGCGTGGGTGGCGTTCAGGCCACTGTTCCGGATCGTGGTGATCATGTGCTGGGCGTGGTGTCCGCCGATGACGATGGTGTGGTGGACGCCGGTGGTGATGATCTTGCGGGCGACCTTGTCGTGCCAGTCGAGTGCGTGATCGCCGAGTTCGGCCATCTCTCCGAGGACGGCGATGCGGCGGTTTTCACGTCCGGCGATGTCGGCGAGGGCGTCCAGGGCTGCGAGGACGGATTCCGGGCTGGCGTTGAAGGCGTCGTTGATGATGGTGACGCCGTCGTGGGTGCGCCTGGTGACTTCCATGCGTCCGCCGGAGGACAGCGCTGCGGTTGCGAGTCCGTGGACGATGCGGTCGAAGGGAACGCCTGCGGCGATGGCGGTCGCTGCCGCGGCGAGAGCGTTGGTGACGTTGTGGCGCCCGTAGATGTGGCTGAGCGTTACGTGTGCTTCCTGGTCGGCGTGCCTGAGGACGAAGGTGGGGTGGCCGTCGGCGCCGGCCGTGATGTCGTCCGCCCGCACGTCGCATGTGCTGGTGGTGCCGAAGGTGAGGACGCGGGCCGTGGTTTCGCGGGCCATGGGCGCAACCAGCGGGTCGTCGGCGTTGAGGACGGCGACACCGTGCTCGGGCAGGGTGCGGACGATTTCGGCTTTGGCGTCGGCGATGGCCTGCTTGCTGCCGAACTCGCCGACGTGCGCGGAGCCGATACCGAGAACGGTGGCGATGCGGGGGCGGACCATCTGGCACAGGGATGCGATGTGGCCCTTGCCGCGTGCGCCCATCTCCAGCAGCAGGTAGCGGCTGGTGGGCAGCACGCGGGAGACGGTGACAGGGAAGCCGATCTCGTTGTTGAAGGACCTAATGTTGGCCACCGTCGGGCCATCCAGGGTGAGGACCGTTTCGAGGATGTCCTTGGTGGAGGTCTTGCCCGCCGAGCCGGTCACCGCGATGACGGTGCCGGTGTAGTCGTTGGCGACGGCGTGGGCGATGTGCCCCATGGCGTCGAGTACGTCGGGGACGATGATGGCGGGCGCGTCGACTGGCCGGTTGGTGAGGACTGCCACGGCTCCGTCGGTGACGGCCTGGGCGGCGAAGTCGTGCCCGTCGAGGGTGCGGCCCTTGAGGCACGCGAACAGACCGCCGTCCGCGATGTCCCGGGAGTCGAACGAGATGGGGCCGGTGACCAGGGCGTTGGCATCGGGGATGTTATGGAGTCGGCCGCGGGTGACCTGGGCGATGCCGGCGAGGGTCAGGGGGATCATGAGGCTCCTTGCGCAGTGGGCCCCAGCACGACACCGCGGCCGGCGAAGAACCGGTCAAGGTCCGGCCAGGGCACGGTGTGGAACTCCTGGGACCGTCCGGGAAAGCCGGATGGGTTGTGCAGTACAACGCCGCCGGGGCCGGAGCCGACGGCGAGCACCAGGTGCCCGCCGCGCCCGGCCGGCGCCGCATCGAGGGTGCGGATCGTCTTGTGGACGGAGAGCAGCAGCAGATTCCCGCGCGCGACTTGGGCGTCGATCTCCTCGGCGGCCAGCTCGGGCCGGACCTCAGCGTGCAGGTTCCAGCGGCTTTTGACCCAGTCGGCGAACGGTGCGTAGATGAGGCCCTTCACTGTCGTCTCACCAGTACGCACATAGGCTCCCGCGGTAAGGGCTTCGTGCAGCAGTGGCACCGAGGGGGGTACCGGATGGCCCCAGAAGTCCAGGGCCATCCGCAGGCAGGCCATGCCGCACATGCGCGGCGCCCAGAACGCGTACTCCTCTCGGCTGTCGGCACCGGACTTCTGCCAGAGCGGATCGTCGGCCGCCGACCTGGTACCCGTGACGAACTCGGGCACCAGGTCGGCGGACTCCCACTGCGAGTAATACGGGACAGGGTGCGTGGTCGCGGAGCCAGTCATGACCCCACAGTCTCCTATGGCACGTACGCGGGCTTCGTGAACGCCGTGTCCAACACGTGCACGATCAGCTCCTCGTACGAGATGCCGGCAGCATGGGCCATCGTGGCGAGGTTCCCGAGCTCGGACAGTCCCGGCACGGTGTTGATCTCCAGGACTGGAGTACGGCCGCTGGAAGAGACCAGGAAGTCGACCCGGGAAACGCCGTGCGCGCCAACCAGCCGGTGGACGCGCAGCGCGACCTGGCTCATCTGCGTCGCCGTCAGATCCGGCAGGATGGCTGGGCAGGTTTCGCGGCGCTGCGACAGGTCGTGCTTGGCCTCGTAGTCGTAGAACTCCCGGTCCGTCTCCACGGTGTGGATCGGCAGGGTGGTCGGCCTGCCGTCGATCTCCAGCACGCCGATCGTGGCCGGGATGCCGGGGACGAACTCTTCGACCAGGTACTCGGTGTACGGCTGCTCCCGGTTCCTCTCCAGCAGCGCGGTCAGTTCGGACTCGTTGCGAGCGATCCCGGCTTCCAGGCTTCCGCCGCCCGAGGCGGGCTTGAGGAAGACCGGGAAGCCCAGCGACATCGCGACGGATGTGACCGTGGTGGCGGTGGAGTGGGTGGGATGGATCTCCAGCCACTGGGGGGTATCGATCACCGCGGCGCGCACCGCGGTCTTGAACGTGGGCTTGTGCATGCCGACGGCAGAGGCCTTCACCCCCGAGCCGCTGTAAGGGATCCGAAGTGTGTCGAGCGCCCCCTGGATCTTGCCGTCCTCGCCGCCCAAGCCGTGCGAGGCCAGGAGTGCCACGTCGATCCGGCCCTTCAGGGCAGTGAGGTCCAGGCCGGTCAGGTCGATGAGCTCCGCGGTCAGTCCCTGCACGGTCAGAGCCTTACAGGCTGCCTCGGCCGAGGCGACCGAGCCGGGCCGCTCGGGCGAGTCGCCGCCGAACAGGACGCCGATACGCAGGACGGAGTGGTCACGGGTTGTGGGCATGTACGCTCCCTCGGGATTGGGGTGTGCTCCAGTCGAGGGCGTCCCGGCGCGGGTGCCGTGCCCGCACTTCGCTGTCCAAGGCCGGCGGGCCGCTTACCCCGCTCCGGGACGCCTTGTGTGCACCGCTCACCGGACCGGACCAGTACTCCGGAACGCCGAGCGGCGGTCTATGAGGCCGGCGTGCGGCCGCGGGCACGCTCGACGGCGAACGAGGCGAACTGTGCTTCCTCGTGCGCGGCGAGCTGCGCCATGGGATGTGCTGGGGTCCAGCGTGCGTAGCAGCGGGCGATGCCCGTGAGCAGCATCAGCGGGCCGCGGAGGAGCCGGGCGCGGGCTCCGTCGGTCATGGCGCCGGCGAGGTCAACGCGGGTGCGGGGAGAGTTCGGTGAGGCGCGACGATCTTCCCGTCGGGCAGAAGCTCCCCCGTGTCGTCGAATAGAAGTACGCCATTACATAGGAGTGCCCAGCCCTGATCGAAGTGGCGGGCCACAACACGGGCGGCTTCCCTGTCCGTGGAGTTCGCCGCCGGACACGCAGGCTGGTGGTGACACGGTACGGCCGCGGTCATCGCATGCCTCCCACGACGAGTTCCGTGTCCAGGTCGACGATGGTGCAGCCGACGAGGCAGAGGATGGACTGGGCGGCGAGCAGCCACGGCAGAGAGGGATCCTCGAACGCCAGGTTCTGCGTCTCCTTCGCCACAGTCGGGATCGGTGCCGCGGGCTGGGAGAGATCGCGGGCGTAGAGCCGTCCTCGGTAGCCATAGGGCTGCGGATCGCGGACCCGGACTGCGGTGAAGCCTTTGTGCTCCAGCTCCGGGCACTGCTGGACGGCCTTCGCGGCACAGTCCAGGCACAGCGGCGGATGAACCGTGAGTTCTTCCTCCGGCCAGCCCTGCGGGCTGTTCGCCGCGGTGTTGTCCAGCAGCCACAGGACACCCCGGTCATTGCGGTCCGCGTTGTTGCCGCAAACGTGGCAGAGCAGCTTCCGCATGGCGCGGCGCTACCGGCTGGTGTGCACGGCGCCGAATATGGGGCGGCCGCGCTTGTCTGGGCGCGCGGGGCGGCGGCCGCGGTGCAGCAGCGCGTCCTGTTCGCCGCGGTCGGTGGGGAGCTCGTCCATGCAGGCGATCCCGCTCGCCCTCGGCCGGATGACCACCGAGGCCTCGATCATGGTCTCTCTGCTCCATGCTGGCATCCACGGGACCGTGTCAGGCCTGCGGCGCGGGATGGTTGTGGTGCTGTCGGTCGTGGCATGCACGGGATGCTGCCTTTCATCGCTGTACGGGCGAGGCGGGGGAAGGTTTCGGTCGGCCGCCGCTCACGCTGGAGAGCGGCCGGGGCCCGGCTCCCTGCGTCGACAGGGGACGGCGCGGACATGCGAGGAGCAGGGCCGCTCTATTCCCCCACCGGGGTTATGCCGGGACCGGCCGTGCACGTGTCGGCGATCACGGGTTCGGCGGGTGCGGAGGAAGCCAGCTGGGTGGTCATCTCCGCGCAACGAGGAGGTTGCGGCGCCCAAGTGGGTGGCTTTCAGGCCGGGGTATCGGGTGCGGTGGCGTATTCGGCGCCCGGGGCAGTATCTGCCTCTGGCTCCTCCCTGTCCGGCTGGAACGTGCCAGAGATGAGCAGCTCCAGCCCGGGCCGGCGCTGGGCTGCTGCCCTCAGCAGAAACAGTCGGTTCCCGTGCGGGTCGATCGTCGTCCGCAGCCGGTTCCAGGGGTATCGGCCGTCGATCTTGAGATTGAGGAGGTGCTGGGCCAGGTCGCCCGGCGGAACAGCACAGCCCACCCACTTCCGGCCGATGGTTGCCGCGCAGTGAGTCAGCCAGAGCGTCAGCAGCTTGGCCGATCCCTCATGCCGCCGCGCTGGATCGGACCAGGCAGCCTCGATGAACAGCGCCGACTTCGCATCCGGCCATGCGCGATGCGCGCTGCGGAAGCTCAGGGCCATGGCCGCGAAGATCTCGCCGTCGTCGGTGAGCGCCGTGGGGAAGCGCTCTGTGCCGTGCTTTCCGACCCAGCCAAGCAGGTCTCCCGCACCGCACGGGGCGCTCAGGTCCCTGGTGCGCAGCCAGCTCTCACGGGCCTGGACGAGGCCGAGCAGCGGATGCCAGTCGTCATCGGTCAGGGGACGGATCTCATACACGGGCGTTCCTCGGTTGGCCCTCCGCCCGGGCGGCACGGTCTCCTCGGGGGGGAGCTTCAGGAGCCGTTCGGGCCTGGCGGAGGGTGGTGGTGGGGTGGTTTCCGTTCCCCGAGTGGTGCGGGCTGCCGAGACAGCCGGGTCTGCTCGGGGAACGGGAAGGGGAATCCGTGCTGTCCGCGGGCCGTGGAGGACGTCCGCGAACGGCACGAAGCCTGATGAGGGCGTGCGGGATGAGTGCGAGCGCTGCACGGCCGCAGGGATGAGGCGTCATGACAGCACCCCGAGAACCAGTCCGAGCGACTGGTACGGGGTCAGGTCCGGTTGGATTCGGTTGAGGGCACCGGCGAGATAGCCGGCGCCCACTCGCTGATTGCGTCTGAACCGCCGCACCCAGTACGGCCCCGGAGGCTCGTCATGGTCCAGCTGGGGGAAGGAGATCAGGCAGGGAGCGCTCAGGCACGCACCGAAGGTGTTGTCCCACCCTTTCCTTTGTGTCCCTGGCGGAACAAGCCAGTACAGCCAGGGTCGGCCCATCTCACCAATGACCGGGCCGCAGCCTCCAGGCTGAGCGTCCATGACCTGAAGCAGTTCGTCGCCGACCTCCCCCGCGGCGGTGAGCACCACGTCGAAGTCCCGTCCCAGCGGCCTGGTGACGTGCTGATGACTGGTATCCCGGTAGGCGCGGACGAGACCCGATAACCGGCTCCTCCACTCCGCGTCAGGGATCTCGACGGCGTTCATAATGCGCTCCCGTCGGCCCCGTCGGTAGAAGCTCCAAGGGTGCACCAGGTACAGCGCCCATCCGGGCTGACGCCCCACGCATCCGCAAGGGCATCGACGATGAGGAGACCGCGGCCGCTCTCATCCTCCGGGCCGGCCGCGCTCGCGCGCGGCCGCTGCGCCGATCCGTCGTCGACCTCGATCCGGATCCCGGCAGCAAGGCGGAGCAGGCGAAAGCTGATCGCCTCACCCTCGCCATAGCGCAGAGCGTTCGTCACCAGCTCACTGATCAAGTAGCCAACATCGTCAGCGAGGCAACCGAGCTCCCACCGCATCAGGTGCGTGAGACCGATACGACGCAGGCAGCCCGGCCACAGCATGTCCTTCTGCGACATCGCCCCATCCTCATCAGGCGAGCGTTCGATGCTGACCTCCCATCCCGATTCCAGACGGCCTTCAGCATCGGTGTCCAGGAGGTCCGGCTGGCCACGGCGCCGACGGTGGAGGCGATCCGGCGACGCGGTCAGGCGCCACTCACTCGACGACGACGCCATGTATGCGGTCATGAAGCTGCCTCTCCGATGCGGTGGGATGCGGGCGGGAGGACAGGTTCACCGTTCGCAACGGGGCTTCACAACCGACGTCGGCGCCGGAATCGGCGTATCCACAGGGTGAGTTGATGGATCAGGCGGATTTTCCGCCTGAAGCGCCGGATACTCGTGGTGGCTGATGAGTAGCTTTCTGTCGGCGGGGGTTCCAAGCGACCTGGGAGGTCTCGCGATGACCACTCCGACACAGCCCCACAAGCCCACCTGCGCGCGCCGGATTCGCCTGAGCGAGGAAGCTGCCGGCAAGGCGCCACAAGTGATCGCGGTCCTGATCCACGAGCACTGCGGAGTATCGAAGCTGCGCGCGCAACGCTACGCCCGCGGAAAGACTCTCGCGCAAGCCGGTTCGGAGCTGCGACAGCTCGCACAACAACGCGCTTCTCACGGACCGCAGGTGGAAGGCGACCAACTCGGCTCCTGGGAAACCGGCGGGAGGACACCGCGCCTCGCCACAGTCGATCTGCTGTGCCAGTACTACGAATGCAGCCCCTTCGACCTGGGGTTGAGCTCCTCGGCCACCCCCACCACGGGGGCCACGGTGATGCGTGCGAACCAGTCGGCAGCCACCATCGAGCCCGACGACGCCGGGCCGGTGCCACCCCAGCTCAGTGACCACCTCGATGCTGCCCGTCGTTCGACTGACCGGACACTGGCTCAAGGGAGCGTGGCCGGCGGTCAGCTCGACCTCCTGGAAGAACGGCTTCTGCTGATGAGGCAGGAGTACTTGTACACGCCCCCGGCGACGATGCTTTCCAACCTTCTGCTGGAACTCGCCGAGGTGGAAAGCCACTCCACGGAGCGGCAGACAACCTCGGTTCAGATCCGGCTGACCGAGATGACAGCTGTGCTCGCCACGCTCATCGCCGACTCCCTGATGAAACTAGGCGACGACCGCCGTTCCCGGGGCTGGTACGAAACAGCCCGTCATGCTGCAGAAGAGAGCGGCAACCTGGAGCTCCGAGCCAGGGTAAGGGCCCAGGCCGCGATGCTGCCCTACTACTACGGCCCTTTGAACGCCGCCGTCTCACTGGCCCGCGAAGCGCGCCTCATGACCAAGCACCGCCCCTCCGCGACGGCAGCATTCGCCGCCGCTGCTGAAGCCCGGGCGCTCGCCCAACAAGGCAACGCTGCCGACGCCGAGGCCCGCATCCGCGACGCCCGCACCATCTACGACCGGATGCCGCCCAGCCCGGACGACGATGCCTTTGGCTTCCCGTGGCGTCGCTTCCTGCTCTACCTGAGCGGCACCTACACAGCCCTCGGCCAAGGCTCACGCGCCCGCAAGGTCCAGGAAGAGGCACTGACCCTATATCCGGCATGTACCGGCATCGACCCCGCCCTTCTCCGGCTGGAAGCCGCGATCTGTCTCGCCCATGAACGCAGCGCCACCGAAGCCTGCCAGCTGGCCGCTCAGACCTACTTACAGGTCCCCGAAGGCCATAGAACGCCGATCGTCGGTGCCAGAGCACGTCACGTCATCGATGAACTCCCTGGGGTCAACGGGCGAACCCGCGCAGCCATGGAACTGCGTGAACTCTTGGAGCTTCCTCGCGGATCGATGTGACAATCCGGCCGCTCATGACAGCCTGGCCCTATGACAGCACCAGCGGCAGCCTACGGCGGCTACAGCGAGAGGGAAATGCGTCACGTTCTCCAGCAGGCCTGTGAAGCCGTCGGCCTGGACAGCGAAGGAGCTGAGGTGCTCCGCGGGCACACCAACGCCGTTGTGCGCCTCCGCCACGACCCCGTAGTCGTCAAGATCGCACGCCGCGGCTCTCGTTACGAGGACGTTGAGCGGACCGTACGGTTCGTCCAGTGGCTGATGGACCTCGGCTTCCCTACCTCCCCCCTCCACGACGTGCCACAGCCCGCCATCGTGGACGGCCATTCCGCTACCTTCTGGACCTACCTTCCCCAGCCCGACCACCCGGTGACTGCCCAACAACTCGCAGAGCCGCTCCATACGCTGCACAACCTGCCGGCCCCGCCCGTTCAACTCCCCGAGCACGACACGGTGACGTCCATCGGCCGGTCAATCGCAGCCGCCCATATGCTGCCCACGGCAACACGGAAATTCCTCAGCGAGCGACTTGAACTACTGGCCAAGGAACTGGTCGAGGTCGACTTCCTCTTTCCCGAAACTGTTATCCAGGGAGACCCGCAGCACCGCAACGCGCTACACGCTCAGCCCGGAGCCGTACTGTGCGACTGGGACACCGCGACCCGCGGACGCCGTGAATGGGATCTCGCAACCATCGAGATCCACTGCCGGCGATTCAGGCACGGAGCCGGGCAGTACCAAGCATTCGTCGACACCTACGGCTTCGACGTCACCACCTGGCCGGGCTTCCCTGTGATCCGCGACCTGCGCGAGCTGCGAATGATCAGCACGAACGCCCGGAAGATCGCCCAGGCACCCCACACGCGCAGCGAGGTAGAGCGCCGGATCGAGGGATTGCACCAGGAGGACACCTCCATGATGTGGAACATCCTTTAGGCGTCGTTTCTTATGGCGTGATCGTTCGTTGAACCGTGCATGACGGATCTGGTTGAGCGGCTGGTGCCGGACGAGTTGTGGGCGCTGTTTCGGCGGGTGGTGCCGCCGACGGAGGTGATACGTCCGCAGGGCGGGGGCCGGCGGCGGGCCGGTGACCGCGAGGCCCTGGCCGCGATCATCTTCGTGGCCACCTCGGGCTGCACCTGGCGGCAGCTCCCACCGGTGTTCGGACCGAGTTGGCCGACGGTGTATCGACGCTTCGCTCAGTGGAGCCGAGCCCGGGTCTGGGCCCGGCTCCACCGCGTCATCCTCGACGAACTTGGCGCCCGCGGCGAGCTTGACTGGTCGCGGTGCGCGATCGACTCTGTCAGCCTCCGGGCTGCAAAAGGGGGCCTCTGACGGGACCGAATCCGACCGATCGCGGCAAGCTGGGATCGAAGATCCACCTGATCACGGACCGGAACGGACTGCCGCTGTCGCTGGGCATCTCGGGCGCCAACACGCACGACAGCCAGGGCCTTGAGCCGCTCGTGCGGGGTATCCCTCCCATTCGTTCCCGCCGCGGACCCCGTCGTCGCCGTCCGGCGAAGCTGCACGCCGACAAGGGATACGACTACGACCACCTGCGCAGATGGCTCCGCAAACGCGGCATCCGCCACCGCATCGCCCGCAAAGGGATCGAGTCCTCACAGCGACTCGGGCGGCACCGATGGGTCGTTGAGAGGACCGTGTCCTGGCTCGCCGGCTGCCGCCGACTCCACCGCCGCTACGAACGCAAGGCTGAACACTTCCTTGCCTTCGCCGGCATAGCCGCGGCTCTCATCTGCCACCGCCGACTTGTCCGTGTGGACGGGCAGAACCAGTCAGTGTGAGGCTCCGACGCTGCAGACCCAGACACGGAAAGGCATGACCTCCGGCTCGGTCTCGGTCTGCTCCGCGCGGCTCTGCACGTCGTCCAGGTCCGACCAGGCGATGACGCCCGGCTCGCTGTCTGTCAGAAACCCCTCGACGACCGGACCGAGGTCCTCGGAAGCCACATAGGTACCGCCGAACGGCAACACATCCGGGGGCACAGAACCGGTCGAGCACCGGAGCTGCCCGGCCTGCTTGTCATGCCACACATAGAACGTCGCCACTTCGGAAAAGCCCAGCTCGCGAACGCGTCCCCGGATGGCAGAAGAAGTCCGCTCGAAGGCAGCTACCACCTCGGAGACGGACAACGACCTCCTGTCCTCGTCCGTCGCACCCAGCGACCAGGTGTTGGTCTCCCACTCCACCCGCCGGTCAGCAGGCTCCAGTACCAGGGGCTCGTCCGCCACCTCAGCGATCCACGTCAACAGCACCACCGCAGTATCCCTGCACAGCTCGGGCCCCAAAGAACCACCATAAGAAACGACGTCTTAGCTTGACTCTGTCGGGGATCTTGGAGTTTCCCGGTGCGGCAGCAAGATCGACGGGCATGCTCGTGTAGTTCCGCCGACCGATACATCTGTCGAGGT
>NZ_JBVJKN010000037.1:0-63417 GCF_055585225.1 Streptomyces sp. NPDC053673
GCAGCCGGCATCTGGCACAACTGGACTACCAACGCCAAGACCAAACGATCTCTGATCGCCTACGACCACTGAAAACATCGGACTCATTCATCTAGGGTCTGTTGCGAAGCAAGGTTCGAATGGGGGCGGAGTGCGAGTAACGAATCCGAACATTCAGGCAGTTCACCGGACGGTCGACGCGGTCAACGGACTGACGGCACGGTGGGCGGAGACGGCAGTGAGCGGCACGGTTCTCTCCGCCGCCGGCGTGTGGCCGCTGCTCGCCTTCCTTGCCGACGGCGCGAGCGGCTCGACGCGGGACCAGTTGGCAGAGGTTGTCGGACTGCCCGCAGAGCGGGCTGCACACGCAGCACGCCAGTTCCTCGTCGCACTCGACGGGGTACGCGGAGTGGACGCGGCGCTGGGCCTGTGGACCAGCCGGAAGCTGAAGGTACGCAATGAATGGGCCGCAGGGCTGCCGCCACATGCCCACCGAAACCTGACCGGGTGGCTCAGGTCTGATCAGAGGGCGCTCAACGCATGGGCGGCCGAGCGGACCGGCGGGCAGATCAATCAGTTGCCGGTCGCACTGAGCAGGGACACCGAGTTGGTGCTGGCGAGCGCGCTCGTCCTGGAGACGGAGTGGATACGCCCCTTCACTGCCGACTTCGCCCGCCCCCGATCGGGCCCGTGGGAAGATCGGGAACTTGCCGGACTGCAGCGCACCACCTCACTGCTCGACCGCGTGGGCGTGGCGGACACCCCTGCCGGGCAGATCACCAACCTCAGAGTGGTGGGCACTGCCGGCATGGACGTGCATCTGCTCCTCGGTGAGGCGGGCATGTCCGCGGGCCAGGTACTGAGGGCGGGCGTCAACATCCTCGCCGGGCGGCACCAGGTCGTGCCGGGAGACCAACTCCCTTACGGAACGGCTGGACCTGGCGTGACCGTGTGCGAGGTGCGCCACTTCCGCCCCGCCCCGCCGAAGCTCCATGTCAACACCGTTGCCTTTGACATCTTTGCCGAACACGACCTGACGGACCACGCCGACCTCTTCGGACTGCGCTCGGCGACCGACCGGTCCGCAGGGCGCTTCCCCGGCATCAGCGACCGGCCGACGGCGATCGGCTCCGCCAAACAGGCTGCGACCGCGGCCTTCACCGACAAGGGCTTCAAAGCCGCGGTGGTGACCGCAGTGGAGGCGGCGGCAGGCAGCGCCCGGCTTCCTGAGGAGAAGTACGTGACCACCGAGGTGTACGCGGCTTTCCATCACCCCTTCGGCTTCCTCGCCGTGCACCGACTGTCCAATCTCGTCCTGGCCGCCGGTTGGGTCACGGACCCGCAGCCGTACCGTGAGGAGAGACTTTCCTGGTAGCCGGAGAGCAGCCCCGAGCCTGTGTACGGACATGGGCACTTGATGGCCGCACCTTCACCGATCCTCACCACAGCTGCAGGCCAGCGATCACCCGACGGGGCGGAACAGTCGTACAGGACAAACGAAGCAGCTGCTCATGCCTGGTCAGGCACGGCGCGGGCGCCCGCGACAACGACGCTCCCGTTGTTGGATCCGTCTCCTTCCACACCATGCGCACCATGTTCGGTGACCGGACCTGAGGGCGCTCGCCGCCAGGCATCAGTACGCCCTGGCCCAAGGCGTTTCCCTGCCTGGTCAGCACGCTGATCCGGTAACGGCCCAATCTCGTCGTTCAAGGCCGCCAGCGGGGCGACTCGTCGTCCGGGTCGTCCGGGCTCGCGAAGTGGAAGGGGACGGAGAGTTGGGCAGCGAGGGCTCTGCCGGCTCTGTCGGCCGCGGCCGCTGACGGGTGGAGCCGGCCGAGGTCCTCGTCACCGAGGTGCCGCACGGCCGTGCCCCAGTAGATGGTGGCCAGCGGATGCTCGCCCGCGGGGTCAGCGGTGACGGCGAGCAGGTTCACGAACCAGTCGTGGACGGTGTCGCCGTCCCAGACGGCCTCGATCGCCAGGACGCGGCCGGGGACGCCGGCAGCACGAGCGGCCAGGGACTCCAGGTCGAGCGGGCTGTCGGGTGTGCGGGCGATCCTGTCGCCGTGGTGGAGGTAACGGTCGTGGACAACAAGTTGGGCGCCGTTGAGATCCAGACCGCAGGCACGGCCGGCTTGGAGAACGATGCTGATCGCTTGAAAGCGGGCGTCCTGGAGGACGTAGCCGTCGACCTGTTCGCGGATGCCGCTCGGCAGCGACTCCCACCATTCGGCTGTGGTGATGTCCGTCATCCGGGTTCTTCCTGTCTTCCGTACGGCTCTTACGACAGAGCCCGCCGGACACAACTGTACGTACAGCCTCACAACTGCCCGTACTTGCGGGCCGGAACGAGGCTCCGGCCCGAAAGCGGCAGCGGGTGTTCTGCAGCCAGGTCCGTAAGGTGATCCCTTCGGCGGCAGTGAGCCCGTAACCATCGTGTTGGAGCCCGGAGCGATGCCGACCGCAGGGCCGTTGAAGGCCGTTCACGGCCCCGAGGCGTTCAGCCTCATTCAGTCGGGCCCTGCGGCTGGAGTTTGCAAGCTGGAAGACTGGTGAAGATCTCGGCTTCTGGCCCCAGTCGGCGTTCAAGGCGTGCTCGAACTCATCCTCGATGGTGCTTGCGGGCATGCCCTCCATGAAGTCGAACAGCGGGCCCGGGCGTGCTCCCCTGGCTTCAAGGCCACGCTGCGGGCCATCGCGACCCTCGACTCGCGCACCGCCCGGCAGACCGACGCCGACCTGTACCCCCACGTCCGCTTCAGGGACGCGCCGGTGGGGCGGGACAACCGCCCGTCGCCGTCGCTGACCGAGCCTCACGCACTTCCCTCTGCTGGAATGCACGCCCGCCGGCGAACTCCTCCTCGCCCACCGCAAGCAGCACCTGCTGCTCCGCGTGCCGGTCCCGGAGAACCTCGATGGCTTGGCGGCTGCGGTGGAAGCCGCCCTGAAGGGCTACGGGACCGGGCGCACCGCACTGAAGAAGCTTCACAACCCGGTGAACTGGCATTGGGTGGACAACTCCGCCCAGGTGCACCGCTTCTGAGGGGGGTTCTTCTGGAGGTGCCGGGCGAGCCCGCCGGCGCCCGCGACGGGTACCCTCAAGGCGGCGAGCCTCACCACGAGCTTCCCGCGTCATGCGTTGTCTGCACACACGCGCTGCGCGCCTCACTCGTTGGCGGCGTCCAGCATGTCCCGCACCCGCGTGATCTCCCAGGGGGCGTTCTCCACGGGCCAGTTCGCGCTCAGCTCCTCAAGCATGGCGCGATGGTCCTCGATGACCCCTTCCCACATCAGCCCCCATGCCGCAGCGGCTTGAACCTCTACCTCGGGGCAGCGCGTCGCCCGTACGAGCGCGTCCACGGAGTTGGTCCCCTGCGACTCGTCCAGCAGTTCCAGCGCCCTGACGCGGTCATTCAACGGCACGTTCTCGTCGCAGGCGACATTCCCAAGCGCCTCGACGAGCCGCAGGTCAGCCTCCTCCGCGTCCTTGAACACCGCTTCCACTGCATCGAGAGCCCGCTCGCGAACGTGATCACTCGCGGCGGACTCCACGACCTCGGCCAGCAGGGACGGCTCTTCAGCTGCCACGACGTCCAGCGCCGACAGTGCGGTGAGATGCTTGGCCTCGGGCCCGTACATGCGGCTGAGCTCGGCCGGTGAGGGAGGCTGCCGCAGCACTTCCCGGATGCGATCAAGGACGAGTGCCCGTTCCGGTTCACGCGCTTCCTCGCCACCCCGCTTCACGGCACCGTCGGGACTCCACCAGTGGTCGAGGGCGATGCCCACGGCCGCCTGATCGTCGTGAAGCGGCTCGACCTGGCCGACCGGTCGACGGTCGAGGCGTTCGTGGCTGCCTCGGACGGTCCAGGTCATCTTCGACGACCTGGACTACCGCTTCCGCCCGTACGACCCCTGGACCTCCTACGGCCAGTCGAAGACCGCCAACATCCTGTTCGCCGTCGGGGCCGCCGAGCGATGGGCCGACGACGGCATCACCGCCAACGCGCTGATGCCGGGCAACATCGCCGACACGTCGCTGGCCCGGCACATGGGCGCGGAGCAACTGGCCGGCTTCATCGAGACGACCGGACTCGCACTGCCCCTTCAGAAGACCGTCGAGCAGGGCGCTGCGACCTCGGTGCTGCTGGCTGCCTCACCGACAGTGGACGGCGTCACCGGCCGCTACTTCGAGGACTGCGCGCAAGCCGCACCGGTCACCGAACGAGCCGGTGCCATCGCGGGTGTGGCGCCCTGCGCCCTGGACCGGGAGACCGCTGCCCGGCTGTGGTTCGTGTCCAAGACTCTCGTCCGCCAGGTGCTTCTGCGTGGCGGGGAACTCAACCTCGACCGGCTCATGCACGCCACCATCCGTGCAGCCGCGGCTGTCTCGCCAAGGGTGCGCGCCTCCGTCTGCGGCGAGGGTCCGCGGATACTGCCGAGCAGCAAGCCACTCACCACCGAGTCGCCCACCCTCGCGGGTGGGCGACTCGAAGTCATGTTGCTAGAGCAGCCGGTCGATCTGCCGCTCTTCGACCTGCTCTTCCCTGTTCGTCTTCTCGTCGCGGACGGTGTACTTCACCTGGGGTGACTGGCCCTGGACTCGCTGGATCTGGCCCGTGTGCTTCTGGTTGTCCTGCCCCTGGTACTGCACCCGATCGCCCTTGTTGTAGTCCATTGCTGTCTCCACTTCTCGAAGTTGACCTGCACGGACTGGCCGTCTGCCTGAGGCGCGGCTCACTCCGCCGCGTATCCGCTCTCAATCGCGGGTCGCGCTGTTAGAACACCGTGATTCGTGACCACCGGCCACCGGTGTAGGCCGAATGGGGGACGCAGTTCTTCTCCCAGTCGACGGAGCAACTGACCGGCAAGCATCGAGGAAGCTGCTGCCGGCGTTGTTCTCCCACTCATGACCTGGTGATCAATTCCAAGGGGTGCTTGTGGAGACGAGAACGAAGACGTTCAAGATCGTTTTGTGACGAATGGTTTGGACGCCCTCGCGACCAACTTGGCCGCCCCGGCTTGCCACCCACGCTACGGATACCGGTCCGGTGGCCGCCGATCACTTCCGCGACGGCCGCGGCGACCTCGACGGCGAAGCGCACCCGGCCCGCGGCGTCGCCTCCCCAGGTATCCGTGCGCTGATGGGCGTTGGGGGCGATGAACTGGTGGATCAGGCAGCCGTTCGCGCCGTGGAGTTCCACCCCGTCGAAGCCGGCGGCTATGGCGTTGCGCGCCGCTTCGGCGAAGTCGGCGATCGTCCGCACGATCTCGTCGTGCTCCAGCTCCCTCGGCGTGACGAAGTTCTGCGGGTCCTGGTGGGTGTACACCTGACCCGTCGCGGCGACGGCGGAGGGGGCAACCGGGACCAGGCCGTCGGGCAGCAGGCTGGGGTGGCCGATGCGGCCCGTGTGCATCAACTGCGCGAAGATCACCCCGGCTTCGCGGTGAACCGCGTCGGTCACCTGCCGCCAGGCGGCGACCTGCTCGGCGGAGTGCAGGCCCGGCGCGTCGGGAGGGCCCCGAAAAGAACCGGCCAGCCCTTGCTCGGGGTGACCTCACACCTGCTCGGTGGATCTCCCCACCCAGGCGGCGCCTGACCTGGGATCGCTGGATGGAGCTCATGGCCGGAGGCATGGGGAGGGAGCTGCCGGACGACGAGCTGTTGCGCGGCCGCGTCATGGAGTACGTCGACTGGGGCACCCGTATCGCCCGCGACATCTCGGCGGGCCGGGTCGGCGAGGACTTCGGTGAGCCCGGCCCCACCCCGAGGTGGGGGTGGGGCCGGACCGGAGGGCCGGAGTAGGCCGTGTGGCGGGAACAGGCAGGTCAGAAGGTGTAGACGCCTCCGTTCAGGAGGGCGGGAGTCGTCCCGGCGACGGGGGAGAGGACCGTGAGCGTGTTGGCGGTGGCGGAGACGTGCCCGGCGCCGTCGCCGGGCCACCAGCGGGCGGCTCCGGAGGAGTCAACGGCCGCGAAGTCGGTGTGGCCGTCGGAGTTCACGTCGCCGGTGAAGTAGCGGCTGTACGCGGCGAAGGAGGTGCCGGACGCCAGCTGTTGCGCGGCGGACAGGCCGCCCTTGCCGTTGCCCTTCCACCACCGGAGGGTGCCGCTGGAGTCGACGGCGGCGACATCGGTGTTGCCGTCGTCGTCGAAGTCGCCGGTGGGGACGCCGGCGTAGCCGGAGAAGGACGTGCCGGGCCACAGGTCCTGGCGGGCGCCGAAGGTACGGTCGCCGTTTCCGGGCCACCACCACAGGCTGCCGTCGAAGCCGAGGCCGACGATGTCGGTGAGGCCGTCGGCGTTGAAGTCGCCGCCGGAGACCGCCTTGACGGTGCTGAACGAGGTGCCGGACATCAGGACTGTGGGGGCGGACAGGATGCCGTCGCCCTGTCCCAGCCAGAAGTTCAGCTGGCCCTGGTTGTTGATGGCGATGAGGTCGCCGAGGCCGTCGTTGTTGAAGTCGCCGCGGGCCGGGTGGAAGGACGAGCCGAAGGCGCCGCCGATCAGGGTGCGGTTCTCCAGGTGCCGTTCGCCGGTGGTGGCGTCACCGAAGCCCGCGAAGTACCAGATGTTGCCGTCGCTGGTGCGGTTGAAGACGTCCATCTGGCCGTCGCCGTCGGTGTCGTCCCAGGAGCGGGTGTCGGCCTCGCCGGTCTCGAAGGGCAGGTGGAGCAGCAGGCCGGTACCGGAGTACGTGTCAGCGGTCGCCGCGGCGGAGATCTCCTGGGCGCTCAGCGCCCGGTCATAGAGCACCACGCTGTCGATCGACCCCGCGAAGGGCTGCGCGCCGTCCAGCCGGTTGCCGACCTGGAGCGGCTGGGGGCGGGCCGGCGAGACCGCGCCGCTCGGCGCGGTGCCGGTGGCGACCTTGGTGCCGTCGATCCACAGGCTCAGCTCCTGGCCCGCGCGTTCCAGGGCCACGTGGTGCCAGACGTTGTCGTTGTAGCTCGACGTGGAGTACAGCGTCATGCTGCCGGAAGCCGTGGTGGCGTTGGCCGCGATCCGGTTGTTGGCGGGATCCGCCCGGATCCACAGCTGCGGCAGCCCCCCGCCGACGCCGAAGCCCCAGAGGATGCCCCGCAGCCCTGTGGTGGAGCTGTACTTGAAGTCGGCGGCGGCCGTGAAGTCCCCGCTGAGCTGGGCGTACGCGGGGCTCGGTGCGACGTCGACAAAGCCGGCGGAGGTGTCCGGGGCCAGCGTCACCGCGCGGCCGAACTTGCCGCCGGTCAGCCGGGCACGGCCGCGCAGGGTGGCCGCGTTGCCCCCGGCGGTGTCCGGGGTACGGGCGCCGGTCACCGGTCCGGTGAGAACGGTCTGGCCGGCGGAGACGATGGTGAAGCGGACCGAGGTGTGGTCGTACGTGGTGTCGGTGTCCTGCCACGGGTCGGGCCCGGCCTCGTAGATCACTCCGAGACCGCCCGACGCGGTGCGGGTGAGGTCGGAGTAGCCAGCGCCCGCCTTGGCGATGGTCAGGCCCTCGGCGGGCGTCTGCCAGGTGGCGCCGTCGTCGAAGGAGGAGCGGAGCTTGAGGGTGCCCTGCAGCCTCGGACTCGCGGAGTCGTGGTAGACGGGCTCGGTGATCACCAGCTGGTTGAAGCTGTCACCACGCGGGACGCTGTTGAGGGACAGCACCGGGGCGAAGACCCGCGCACCGGGCAGGTTGGCCGGGGTCACCGTGCCCCAGGTCTGGCCGCGGTTGAGGCTGATGGCCTTGTTGCGGTTGGTGCCCGCGGTGGCGTCGGCGTCGGTGCTGGCCTGGTTGTTGCGGGAGGTCATGTAGAGGCTGCCGTCGGCCAGTTGCGCGATGCTGGCCTCGCCCGCGAACAGGGGCGTGGCGTTGGTGGTGATGTCGCCGCGGTGCCAGCTGGCTCCGTGGTCGTCGGTGTAGATGGCGGAGGCGTGGTGGCCGTCGTTCACCCACGTTCCGTCGGTCGCCGGGCGGCCGTTCTGATACGCGGGCGCCAGCAGCCGGCCCTCGTCGTCGGCCGCGATCGGACGCAACTGGATGCCGTGTCCCGGGCCGGGCTGGAGGAAGCGGACGCCCTGCTGCTCGGTGGCGGGCTGCGCGTCCAGCCTGGGGTTCACCTGGCTGGTGATGTCCTTCCGGCCGACCCAGGTCTGGCCGTTGTCATGGCTGTACATGGCGAACGTCTGGATACGGTTCGGCTGGCCGTCCGTGCCGGTGACGCCCCCGTTGGTGAGCAGCCGCACGCTGTAGAGCAGCACCACCTGGCCCTCGACCTGACCCGTGTCCGGGTTCTTGTACGTGGCGTCGACGATCGGTGTGGGCTGGGCGTTGATGGCCGGCACGCCCAGGTTGGCGGGGTCACTCGACAGACTGCGGGCGATGATCTGCGGCGCGCTCCAGGTGGCGCCGCCGTCCGTCGACGCCCGGCTCACGATGTCCATCTCTTTGGTGTCCTCGCACGCGCTGCCCATCCGGGCTTCGGCGAAGGCAATCAGCGCCCCGGTGCCGGTGCGGACCACCGAGGGGACCCGGAAGCATGCGTAGGTCCGGCCGCTGACGGTCGTGTTCGAGGTGAACAGGGTTGGCTGGCTGGGAAGTTGGGGTGGCTGCGCGGTGATGACGGGCGCTGCTGTCGCGGGTGCCGGGGCCACCAGTGCGGCGCCGGCGATCAGCGGCAGCAGCAGGGCCCGGACGACGGCGGAGAGATTCATGCGAGGAAGCTATGACAAGGTCATGTAACGGTCCAACGAAATGCCGTCGGCCCGGTCCGTGATGCGGACCGGGCCGACGGCGGGGCGGGGTGATGGGTCCGTCAGGTCTTCTTTCGGAAGTGGGCTTCCGCACCGACGTCAGCTTGGGTGATCTCCGTCAGCAACGAGTCCAGTCCCATCGCGCCAGCGTCCCGCTTCAGCGACGCCAGCAGCGCGGCGCCCTCCTCGTTGCCCTCGGCCACCAGCAAGCAGGCGGCCGACACACGCCTCGCGCGGATGCTCGATGGCCCGGGCGCAGAACGCCCGCTCCCAACGGTTGCGGGCCGCCACCAGGACCTTCTCAACCCGCGTCGGGCCGGGCGGCTCGATCCGGTCGTCCCGGCACTGCACCATCAGTGCCTCCCGTTGCCGGTCCTCGACCAGCTCGACCGGCCCAACGTCCGCCGCCAGCCACACTGTCAGCCGCTCCTCATCCGCAAGGGTCGACGGGCGGAACCCCAGCGCCTCGCGGATCTGCTTCCGGTCCCGCTTCGCTCCCGCCGGGTCGTACTTCGCGAGCTCGCCCCGGCACCTTCTGCCGAGCGATTGCCATCGCATGTTCGTGCGCGACACGGCCCGGGAGCTGTCGGTCCGTGGACTTCCGCCGGGCAGGGCTGTGTTCCTCGGGGCGTTCGAGGACGGTGTCAACACGTATTGGCTGCTCATCGACAGCGGCGAGGTCTGGATGGTCCGGGGCTATGAGGGCGGCACGGATCGGGAGCACGCGCTGCTCAATTCCTCGGTGGAGCGTCTGGAGCGCGTCCTGCGCGTGTGGGAGGCATTCGTCTACTCCGGTAGGAGCGATGCGGGCGACGACTACGACGACTTCACCCAGGGCGTGGTCGAGCAGGCCCGGCGAGCGGACCCGGAAGCGTTCGAGAACGAAGAGTCCCGCGTCACCAGGCCAGGCTTGCCTCCCGACCGCGGAAGCGCGCCCCGTGACGAAGATGGACGAGAGCGGCCGGCAGTCGGTCGACGAAAACCAACCGGTGCTTCGCGCCGGCGCCCGGTCCCTGCTCGCCGAGCGAGGGTGCACCGTCAGCCCCGACTTGCGGCTGCGGACCCTGTCCGAGGTTGTCGACCATCTCGGAGCGAGACGCATTGCCGGGGGGCACCCGTGGACCGGAGGGCGCCGGCGCCTTGCGCCGGAGACTCCCTTGTGCCAGAAGCCATCTCCCTTTGAATCGCCTTGTGTCGAGCGTTTGACACAAGATCCCGACCGGGGCATCTTGTACCCAGTTCTTGATACAAGATGATCTGGGGGGATCTCCATATGCTCGACACCGTCCCGCTCCAGTCCCGGTTCCTCGACCACGCCGACCACTACGCCCGCTGGTCCGGTCTGGCCATCGGCATCGTGGCCGCACAGCAGTTGGTCACGATGGAGAGCGACGACATCACGATGCCCCTGGTGTTCGCCATCACCGCTTTCGGCCTGTGCGCGGTGGTTGGTGTCCTGCTCGGCGACGCCCTGACCCTGCGTCCCCAGGAAGCGGTACGCACCGCGAGTCTCGCCCCGCGCCTGGTCCGAGACCAAGTGCCGCCCCGTATGGCGCCCCTGCTTCTTCTGCAGGCGGCGTCCCTCGTCACCCTGCTGGTGATCGGTGCGGTCACCGCCTCCTCCGGCCCCGACCGGATAGGCGGAGCGGGGCGTGTCATGACCGTCACCTGCGAAGGGATGCGCGCTTCCCTCGGTCCCTGGCCGGGCCTGTACTACAGCGGCCCGATGTTCGCCGCCCTCGCGGTCGGAACCCCGGCCTGCGTCTGGGCCCTGCGCCGTATCGCCCACGGCCCGGGCGACGACCAGCAGCGCCGAAACCGCGCGTGGGCGATTACCGGAGCCTGGGGGCTGATGGTGTCGAGCCAGGTGCTGCTCGTCGTTCTGATGATCCTCGTCGCGCTCACGGAGACGGACTGCGTCGGCCCGCTGGGCGCCGCCACCGTCGTGCTGATCTGCCCCCTGGGCCTGCTGAGCCTGTTCACCTTCGGATGGTCCCTGGTCACCGTGGTGGCACCCAGGGCGGTCGACGACGAGGCAGCCGACGATGGGACTTTCGACGATGAGTGACCCCGCCGTCCGCGTCGACACCACCAGCCAGGTACCGCCGTACGTGCAGATCCGCGCGCAGCTGGCCGCACTGATCCGCATTGGTCGGCTGGCCGAGGGCGAGCGCCTGCCGACCGTGCGCCAGCTCGCCGCCGACCTCGGTCTCGCGCCGGGCACCGTGGCTCGCGCCTACCGCGAGCTGGAGGCCGCCGAGCTGATCCGCACCCGCCGTGGCGCGGGCACCCGGGTCGCGGCGCTCCCGTCCGGGCCGCACACGCACGATGCCGACCAACTCGCCACTCTGGCCCGGGACTTCGCCTCCGCCGCCCGATCGCTCGGCGCCGGCACCGAGGACATCCTGACCGCCCTCCGCGACGCCCTGGAACCGGGCCCCGCCTCCTCTTCGGCCGCGGCCGACAGCGGAGCGGGCGGGCCCAAGACGGGTGGGGTGTCGGCGCAAGTCACAGGCGTGAGGAACAGGCTTGAGCGGCAGGCGTAAGTAACAAACGCAGGTCACAGTGGGTGATGAGTCACAGTTACGCCACGGCGCGGCCCCTGAAATGTCCCCTTCCTATGGTCCTGGCGCAGCGGAGGTGTTGCCGTGCACGCTGACCGTCGTCGTCACCGTCCGGAACTCCGACCACAGAAACGCCTCCCGAAGATCAGCGGGGCCGGGCAGCGGCAGCGGCTTGGGAATCGAACCCAGCCATCGTTCGATCGGAGGCTGCCCGGTCCCCGAGTGCACAGACCCGGAGGAGGCGACGGTACTTGTCGTAGTCGTAGCCGCGGTCGGCGAACAGTCGGCGCCGGCGGTGACGTGGTCGGCCGCGGACACCATGGATGTTCGCTGTCTCACAGCGCCAGTTCTCTCAGGCGGAAGGTGTCGTAACGGGCCGCCCGCCGATCGTCTTACTGGTGGCGGGCCAGCCAGCAGGGCTGCCCCGGCCCGCCGAGCAGCGTGTTGCCGGAGTTCCCGGCAGCACGGAGCACGACCGCACCAGGAGTTCACATGACAATCAAGCCCGAACCGATTCCGGACAGGTATCGCCGCGTCACGCCCTGTCTCACTGTTCAGGGTGCCGCGAAGGCTCTCGAGTTCTATGCAGAAGTGTTCGGTGCGACCGAGCGCATGCGCTTTCCCGGTCCCGGTGGGACCATCGCGCATGCCGAGATCGAAATCGGCGACTCGGTCGTGATCATCGAGGATGCGTCCCCGGAGCGGGGGACCCAGGCGCCCCCGCCCGGTGGCCTTGCCGGGTCTCCCTCGTTCCTGTTCGTCTACGTCGAGAATGTCGATGCCGTCGTTGCGCGAGCCGTGGAACTCGGAGCTTCGCTTCAGCGGGAGCCTGAGGACCAGTTCTACGGCGACCGGGACGGGTACATCGTGGACCCGTTCGGGCACGGGTGGACCGTCGCGACGCACGTCGAGGACGTGGAGCCGGCGCAGATGATGCGGCGGATGGCGGAACTTCAGAGCCAGGACCAGGCGTAGCCGCGCCGACCTGCACACACAGAAGACAGGAGGAGTGGCGCGTGAAGTATGTGCTGTTGTTCGTGGACACCGAGGAGTTCGCCGGCGAGTTGCAGGCGATGGGACCGGCCGAGCGTGCGCGGGCCTACGAGCGGGTCAACGAGTGGTTTGCCACTCACGCGGACAAGATCCGCGGTGGTCGGAAGCTGCAGGCCCCGGAGACGGCGACGACGGTGCGGCTGGAAGGCGGGGAGCCGGTGATCGTCGACGGGCCGTTCATCGAGGGCAAGGAGGTGATCAGTGGCTACGCTGAGATCGAGGTTGCTGATCTCGACGAGGCGCTGAGGATGGCCACGACCTGGCCGGGGTGCCCGGTCGTCGAGATTCGCCCCGTGGAGCAATCAGTCCAGTGACCGAGGTGGCGCGTGACCAGCTGGCCGGCGTGGTGCGGGAACACGCCGGCCGGCTGGCCGCGTCGCTGGTGCATGTGACCGGCGACTTCGCCACGGCGGAGGACCTGGTCCAGGACGCGGTCCTGGCCGCCCTGGAGCACTGGCCGGTGGACGGGATCCCGGAGCGACCGGACGCGTGGCTGTTCACGGTCGCCCGGCGCCGGGGCCTGGACATGCTGCGACGCGAGAGCAATTACAGGGCCAAGCTGGCGCTGCTGCAGTGGCCGGCCCGGCCCGACCCCGATGAACGGCTGCGGCTGATCTTCACGTGCTGCCACCCGGCACTGTCCCAGCCGGCGCAGATCGCGATGACCCTGCGGGTGGTGTGCGGGCTGACCACCGCCCAGATCGCACGGGCCTTCCTGGTGCGTGAGTCGACCGTGGCGCAGCGGATCACCCGCGCGAAGCGGAAGATCACCGATGCCGGGATTCCGTACCGGATACCGGACGACGACGAGCTGGGCGATCGCCTGGCCGAAGTGCTCGCGGTGATCTATCTGCTGTTCAATGAGGGATACCTGTCCACCGCCGAGCGGGCACAGTCACGCGATCTCGCAGACGACGCCGAGTGGCTGGCGGCGCTGCTTCATCGGCTCATGCCGACCGAGCCCGAGGTGGCGGGGCTGCTCGCGTTGATCCGGCTGCACCGCGCCCGGGCAGCCGCCCGCTTCAGCCCCGAGGGCGGGCTGGTTCTCCTGCAAGATCAGGACCGGTCGCTGTGGGACCAGGAGGCGATCGCGGAGGCGACTCGGCTGCTGACCCGTGCCGCCATGCGGAAAAGCCCCGGCCCGTATCAGCTCCAGGCCGCGATCGTCGCCTGTCATGCCGAGGCCGCGCGGTGGGAGGACACCGACTGGGAGCAGATCGTGCTCCTCTACGACATGCTCCTGCACCTCGCACCGTCCCCCGTAACCCGTCTCCACCGGGCCATCGCCCTGCGCTACACCTCAGGGCCACAGGCCGCCCTGTCCGAAGTGGACGACCTTGCCGCCGAGCTGGACCGCTACCACCTGTTCCACGCCACCCGCGCCGATCTCCTGCGCGCGCTGGGCCGGCCGGACCAGGCTCGCGCCGCGGACCGGCTCGCGCTCGATTTGACCGCCAACCCCGCCGAGCAGGCCGTACTTCGAGAACGCCTCACCTGGACCCAAGGCTTGACGTGAGAGCGCTGGTCAGCGCAATGGTCGCGGGGGCCGGACCGAGTCGATAGCGCGGTCCGGCCGGTCCTTTTGCCGGTTGCCGGGCCGCAGACCGACTGGCGTTCGGGATCGCCGGTCAGGGCGTCCGGCGCGTCGCTGACGATAGTCACATGTGAGGTTCTGGCCGGTCGGGCCGCACGGATTCCAGGTGCTGCTTGAGTGCCGTCAGTGTGGCGCGCATGGTGCGTTCGTTGTGCTCTGCGCGGGCTCCGGTGCGCAGAGCGGTTTCGCCCAGGCGGGCAGAGAGGCTGCCGAGAGGGCCGACGCGCAGGTCGTACCAGGTCTGTTCGACCAGGGTGCCGTGCGGCGACGGGGTGAAGGTGAAGCTCCAGCGGGCCAGGGGCAGGCCGAGCTTCACTTCCCATCCGAGTACGCGGCCGGGTTCGGCCTCTGTGATGGTGCATGGGTGGTCCACCGGATACGCCCCTTGCGGTTGGCGCCTGCGAACCGTGCTCCTGCCACCGGCCGTGCCGGTTCGCCGAGCCAGCTCCCGCCCGTGCATTCCGGGCTCCACTCGCCCATCCTCGTCACATCGGCGACCGCTTCCCACGCTTGATGCGGGGTGGCGGCGATCTCTTCTCGCACGGTCACCGTCCTCGGCTCGCGTGGGCCCGTAGTGCGGTTGGCCACCACCGTGGTGCCGCGCGCTGGTACCAGGGTGATGTGCCGCATCCGTGGCTTCTCCGGGGCCGGGTCCGGCACGGTCAGGTCGATCCGAGTCAGTACCTCGCGGATGATGACCTTCATTTCGAGCAGCGCGAGTTGGGCTCCCACGCAATAGCGGCGCCCGCCGCCGAAGGGCATCCACGCCTTCTGGGCGCGGGCCGCGTCCTCGCCCAGGAAACGCTCGGGACGGAACTCGTCCGGCTGCGGGAAGGCGACCGGATCGCGGTGGATCAGGGAGATCATCGGTGCGGTGTACCAGCCCGCCGGGATCTCGTAGGGGCCGAGTTTCAGCGGCTCGTCCAGCAGACGCGGAGCGTCGTAGACCACGGGCCGGGAGCGCAGCGCCTCCTTGACCACGGCGTCCAGGTAGCGCTCGTCCTTGCCGCTTTCGAGTTCGGCCCGCAGTTCGGCCAGGACGTCGGGTGTGCGCAGCAGCCGCTCGAAGGCCCAGGCGAGTCCTGTCGCTGTTGTTTCGTGACCGGCTTCGAGCAGGGTGATCAGCTCGTCGCGCAGTTCCTGGTCGCTGAGCGGCCGGTCTTCTTCGTCGCGTGCTTCGAGGAGTCGGGAGAGCACGTCGGCCGCTCCGGGCATGGGCTCGGCGCGGCGGCGGGCGATCTCCTCGTACAGGATCGTGTCCACGGCGTCGCGTGCTCGCAGGAAGCGGGTGACGGGCAGGAACGTCATCCGGCGCAGCAGCGGCGACTTCTGGGTCCAGGCGCTGATCCGCGGTGGGGTCATCAGCAGCGCGGCAGAGCCGCCGACCTCGACCAACTCCGGGATCATGGAGCGCAGTCGATCGAGGCGTGCGGCGTCCCGGATCGATCATCGCGCTGTGTGAGGGGCTGATGCTCCAGTGGATCGTCGATCCGCAGAGTACGCCCAGCGCGCACCAGGTAATGGACGCGCTGAAACTGCTGGCACCGTTCCTCACGTCCACCGACTGAGCGCGCGTCCAGGTCGCTGCTGTGGCCGTCGGGAAGACCTGCGGGTCACGGCCTTGGATGCGTCTCGTACATCCGCGCCGCCACGAGGAGGCCGGAGGCGGCAGTGAGGGCGGCGACGGCCCAGATCGCGGTGGTCAGCCCGTAGGCGTCGGCGAGGGCTCCGGCGAGGAGGGCGCCGACGGCGAAGCCGCCGTCGCGCCAGAGGCGGTAGACGCCGACGGCGCGGGCCCGCCAGGCGGGGTGGGCGACGTCGCCGATGACGGCGAGCAGGGTGGGGTAGACCAGGGCGGTGCCGATGCCGAGGAGGACCTGGGCGGTGGCCCAGACGCCGAAGGTCGTGCCGGCGGCGACGAGTCCGATGGCGGCTGCCTGCAGCAGCATCCCGGCGGTGATCAGGTGTTTGCGGCCGATGTGATCGGACCACCAGCCGGTGACCATCTGCCCCGCACCCCAGACGGCCGGGTAGAGGGCGGCCAGGACGCCGATCCGGGCGATGGACAGTCCGTTCGCGGCGAACAGCAGCGGGAAGATGCCCCAGGCCAGGGCGTCGTTGAGGTTGTTGACCATGCCGGCCTGGCTTGCGGCGGACAGGGCCTTGTCCGTGAAGCTGGTGCGCCGGGCGATCTGTCCCGTCGTCAGCTCCGTGGCGGAGTCCACCGGGTGCCGGGCGGCTTCGTAGCGGGCGTGGTCGCGGGTCTCGCGCACCGCGAGGGTGGACAGGCCGAGGGCGAGAACGGCGTATGCGGCGCCGAGGAGGAACGGCTCGGGGCGCAGTCCTGCGTGTTCGGCGATGGCGCCGGTGGCCATGGCCGTGGCGGCGACGGCGACATAGCCGGCGGCCTCGTTGAAGCCCATGGCCAGGCCGCGGCGTTCCGGGCCGACCAGGTCGATCTTCATGATGACGGTGGTGGACCAGGTCAATCCCTGGTTGACGCCGAGGAGGATGTTCGCGGCGATGATCCAGCCCCAGGTGGGACCCCAGGCGAGCATGGCCGGCACGGGCAGGGCGATCAGCCATCCGGCGATCAGGACCGGTTTGCGGCCGAAGCGGTCTGACCAGGTGCCGGCGAAGAAGTTGGTGACTGCCTTGGTGGCGCCGAAGGCCAGGATGTAGGTGAGGGCGGCGGTGTAGGCGGACAGGTGGAAGACGTCGTCGGCGAGCAGCGGCAGGACGGTACGTTCCTGACCGAGCATGCCGCCGACGAGTGCGTTGACGAGGACGAGCAGGGCGAACTGGGTGAGGTTGGCGCGCAGTCCGAGACGTATGCCGGAACGGGACTCGCCGGTGGCATGGGTCGTCATGCGCTCTCCTCCAAGGGGCGGCCGGTGGCCTCGGCCCAGTCGGCGGGTCCGCCGTCGAGAACGGCCAGGTTCTGGTGTCCGGACCGCTGCAGCAGGCTCGCGGCGGTCATGGCACGCTCGCCGTGCCCGCAGTGGACCACCGCGCCGTCCGGCGCAGCATCGGGATCTGCGGTGAGGGCGCCGAGTTCGATATGGATCGCGCCCGGAATGTGGCCGGCCCTGTGCTCAGCCCGCTGGCGTACGTCGAGAACCGGGCGGCCAGACATCCGGTCGGCGCTGACCAGCTCGATGGTCTCCTGCTGTCCACCCTCGGCGGCCCAGGCGGTCATTCCGCCGTCGAGGTGCCCGGCCAGCCGTTCGTACCCGATCTTCAGGGCCTGCCAGGTGAGTTCGGCAAGATCTTGACCGGCGCCGGCGATGAACACGAGCGGTGTGTCATCGGGCAGCAGCCAGCCGAGCCAGGTGGCGAACTGGTCACGCAACGGGATGGAGATCGCGCCGGGGATGTGGCCGGCGGCGAAGTCCGCGGCAGGGCGTACGTCGATGACCGCGGCGCCGTGGCCGAGCAGACGGCGCACCTCTGAAGCCGTGAGTGGGGTGAGGGTGGGCGCCGCAGGGACGATCACGGGTCCGCGCCGATTCACCTCGGCGAGGCGATCGAAGTAGGCCGGGTAGGAACCGAGACTCCCCAGCAACTCTCGTACGAAGGCGTCCTCGTCGGCCGCGGCAAGCAGCGGGTTGGCCCGCTTCTGCGCGGCAATGGTGGTGGTGCGATCCGCGCCCGGCGGGGCGGAGCAGAAGGACCCGGCGCCGTGCGTGGGCCACACCCCGGTTTCGTCCGGCAGCTCGGCCAGGCGCCGCAGTGACCGGTACTGGGCGCGGGCCAGCTCTTCCGCGCGGTCGGCGCCGAGCAGGTCCGTACGGGCCGCCGAGCCGACGATCAGCGAACCGCCGGTAAAGACTCCGAGTTCACTGGCGCCGTCCAGGAGCAGGAAGGACAGGTGCTCGTCCGTATGGCCGGGGGTGGCCAGCGCCCGCAGCGTCAGCCCTCCCAGGTCCACCTCGTCGCCGTCGGCCAGCGCAGAGTGCGGAAAGACACGGCGTCCAGCGGCGGAGGCCAGCACCGTGGCGCCGTCGTCGGCGGCGAGCTGCAGCGCGCCGGTGAGGAAGTCGGCGTGCAGATGGGTGTCGGCAGCGAACGCCACAGTCAGCCCGCGGCGCTCGGCCGCGGCCCGCAGGGCGCGCAGATCGCGGCTCGCGTCCACGGCCAGAGCACGTCCGTCGCCGAGATCGACGAGGTAGGCACTGTTGCCGAGGCCGGTGTCGACCAGCGGCATCAAGTGATCGTCGGCGAAGCCCATCGGATCCTCCAGGTGTCACGGCTCGGCCCGGGTGGTCACCACGCTCACCCCCATCTACAATATTCCATGGATTTATGGAGGATGCCATGGGAGATGCCGCGCGCAAGACCGCGCTGTACGACGCCTTCGCCCGCACCGGCAAGGCCCTGGGCAGCGGAAAACGCCTGGAGTTGCTGGACCTGCTGGCCCAGGGCGAGCGCACGGTCGATGCCCTGGCCAGGGCCGCCCGGCTCAACCTGACCACCGCCTCGGCACACCTGCAGGCCCTCAAGCAGGCCGGACTCGTGGCCACCCGGCGCGACGGGGTGCGCATCCACTACCGGCTGGCCGGAGACGACGTCGCCGCCCTCTACGCCCTGCTGCGCCAGGTCGCTCAGGCCCACCAGAGCGCCGTCGAGCCCGCCCGCACGGCTTACCTCGGCACGGACGATGCGGCCGAGGTGGACCGGGAGGATCTGCTCGCCCGCGCGGCGGCGGGCGAGGTCGTGGTCCTCGATGTGCGGCCGGCCGAGGAGTACGCGGCGGGGCACATCCCCGGCGCGCTCTCCATCCCGGTCGAGGAACTCGCCGACCGCATCGCCGAGTTGCCGGAGGAGGCCGAGGTGGTGGCGTACTGCCGGGGTGCCTACTGCGTTCTCGCCTACGACGCTGTCCGCCTCCTTCGCGAGCGGGGTCGCAGGGCGGTGCGACTGACCGACGGGATGCTGGAATGGCGGCTGGCGGCGCTGCCCGTGGACAGCGGGGCCGTCGCATGACCCCCGCGCATCCCGCCTTCGCCTCCGGTCCGCTCTACCTGGACGACAACGCCACCACCCCGGTCGACCCGAGAGCGGCGGAAGCGGTGCAGCCGTACCTGGCGGACTGGTTCGGCAATCCCTCCAGCGCCCACGCCTACGGCACCGAACCCAAGCAGGCCCTGGCCCGCGCCCGCGGCCAGGTCGCCGCGCTCATCAGGGCCGACGCCGCAGAGATCGTCTTCACAGGCTCCGGATCCGAGGCCGACAACCTCGCCCTCCGCGGCGCCGTACTCGCCGCCAAAGCCGACCGCCCGCATGTGATCACGCAGGTCACCGAGCACCCGGCCGTCCTGGAGACCTGCCACGCCCTGGAACGCCTCCGCGATGCCGAGGTGACGTACCTGCCTGTTGATGGTGACGGCCGGGTCGACCCGGCGGCTCTGGCGGCCTCGCTCACCGAACACACCGTCCTCGTCTCGGTCATGGCCGCCAACAACGAGACCGGCGCCCTCCAGCCCATCGCCGAACTGACCCGCATCACCCACGCCCACGGCGCCCTCTTCCACTGCGACGCCGCCCAGGCAGCCGGAAAGATCTCACTTGAATTTACGGGACCTGGGCGTCGACCTCATGACGATCGTCGGCCACAAGATGTACGCGCCCAAGGGCATCGCCGCCCTGTACATCCGTGACCGAGTCGCCCTCGAACCCCTGGTCTACGGAGGCGGGCAGGAAAGCGGCCTGCGTGCCGGCACCGAGAACGTCGCCCTCGCCGTCGCCCTGGGCGCCGCCGCGCAACTCGCCGCCGAGGAACTTGCCGGCGGTGGTCCGCAGCGCATCGCGACCCTGCGCGACCGCCTCCACGCCGGTCTCACCGATCGCCTCCCTGACCGGGTCCACCTCAACGGCCCCGCCGACGGCCGCCTGCCCAACACGCTCAACATCAGCATCGACGGTATCCAGGGCCATGAACTCCTCGATGCCGTACCCGAGATGGCCGCCTCCACCGCCTCCGCCTGCCACAGCGGCGACCACCGGCCTTCCCGGTACTCAGCGCCATGAGCCTGCCTGAAGCCCGCAGCCTCTCCGCGCTCCGGCTCTCCCTCGGCCGCTGGACCACCGCCGCCGACATCGACCGGGCCGTCGAGCTGCTGACCGTCGCCTGTGCGCGGTCGACCGGAAGCCAAGCCGCCGCGCCGCCTGCGGCCGGCCGGACAGTGCCCCGGTGACACCAGACCTGGTCGTCGACGGCGGCGACCTTCTGTGCGTACAGCTTCTGCTCCTGCTACGCCGTGAGATCGCCGACGCGCCCGAGGGAACGCTCGTCCACGTGATCGCCCGTGACCCCGCGGCTCCGCTGGACCTGCCGGCCTGGTGCCACATGACCGGCCACACCTGCCTCGGCTCCGTACCCGACCCCGATCGTGCGCTCTACGCGCTGCGGCTCACTGCTACCCCGGTCCGCACCCGGCGCGATGCCCCCTGGCACCGCGCCGACCAGATCCGCTGACCGGGGCAGCCGGGGTGCGCCGTCCGGGCTACGCCGCATCCGGCACGCCGTCGGGGTGGTTCTTCAACGCCATCCGCGCTTTCACCCGGTCCTCGCCCTCACCGGTGGCCCAGTGCGGGTGGGTGGCAACCTCGATGGATAGCTCCTGAACCAGGCCTCGCAACCGGGCTTCCCCGGTCTTTGTAGGACTCGGTGTGTCACTCGTGTTGATGATGCGGGCGTCACGGGCGCCGGTGGATTGACCTTCGGGGTGCTGAGCGGCGGCGTGACCATGGTGTAGGGGCTTGCCTGCTGTTACTGCGATTTCGTAATATTCGAAAGCGTGAAGTCCGAATCCGTCTCATCTGGGTGGTCGGTGCTGCTGACCTTGCAGCGCGCGACCCACGCCACCTTGCAACTGATCGCTACCGAACTCGTCGACCTCGACATGACCGCCTCCGAGATCAACGCTCTGGCCAACCTCGCCGACGGCCAGGGCCGTACCGTGTCCCAGCTGGGTGCCGCCGTCGGCACCCGCCCCACGACGCTGACCAGCGTGCTGGACCGGTTGGAGCGACGTGGTCACATCACCCGCAGCACCCGCGCGGTTGACCGCCGCTCGGTGCTCATCGAACTCACTGACTCGGGACGGGCGGCGGCAGTCCTGATCACACAGACGCTGGCCGATCTTGAAAGCCGTGCGCTGGACGGGCTGCCCGCCGAAGCGGTCACCGGTTTCCGCGCGGTCGTGGATGCACTGATCGAGGAGGGGACGTGATCGGAAGCAGCCACGGCGCGGATGAGGAGTCCTCACCGTTCACGGAGCTGATGGGGGAGGTAATGGCCACCACCGAGCGGTTCGGGCACCGCGAGCACATCCACCTGACCTGGCTGGCCGTGCGGCGCTACGGAACCGCCGCGGCGGTTGGCCTGGTCAGCGACGGCATCCAGCGCACCGCCCGTTACGCAGGAGCCCCGCAGAAATACAACGCCACCGTCAGCCGAGCCTGGGTCGAGCTGGTGGGCCACCACATCGGTCAGTCGGACGCGGCGGACTTCGACCGCTTCGCCGGCCGACACCCCGCTCTGCTCGACAAGAAGCTACTGACCCGCTTCTACCGGCCCTCGACGCTGGCCGGCACCCCGGCCAGGACCGGCTGGGTCGAGCCCGACCTCACGCCCTTCCCCTGGCAACAGGCCGGTGAGTGAGAACTCCACATCGATCAGCAATGGCCCTCCCCGCCTCGACCGCAGCCACGCGGGAGGGCCGTTCGGCATCTGGAGGCGCTCGTGATGACGGTGTCAGCGCAGGTCCCAGCGGTCGAACGACTGGTGGTGGCCAGCGAGTTGGCCTGCCCGGGCCCGCATGCGCACCGACGGCCTGGACCGGCCCCGCCGCGGCTGCTGAACAGGCCGCGGACAAGGGGGTGTGCGATAGAGGTGCCCGCCCGCGACCGGTGCGCACCCCATGCGGGCGCGGTGCGGGCAAGGTGCGGGCGCGGTGCGGTGGTGCGCCCTTTGATGCGCGCGGTGCGGTGCACGTTGATCGGGCACGCCTGCTGCGCCGGATCGGTCACGGCGCCCTTCCTTCCGCTCTCGCCCGGCAGTCCCCGTACTCAGCGGCCGGGTAGTTTCCTGCAGGAAACCACTATGCACAGGATACTAGGTTGGTGGTGTCAGCAAGCGGGCCGGCAGTCGGCCGGACCGCTCGGCGATCAGCCGGCTGCCCGTCCTGCCGACGGGCCGTCCGCACCACCGAAAGAGCCACCACGATGAGGTTCCCCGCGCTGCCCGAGCGTGAGGGTGACCGGCCCGAGACCGGGCCCGAGGTCCCGCACCTGCAGCTCACCCAGCCCAGCCCGCCGCAGATCAAGGAGGCGCTGCGGCGGTGGATGGCCACCGCGCTCCCCGGCACCGTCTCGGGCCGTAGCGAGATCTCCGTACCCAGCACCTGGGCGGTGTTCCTCGGCGATGCCGCCCCCGCCCGCGGTGCCCGGCTGTTCCTGCCGCGCGGGGACGCGGAGTTCGTGCACCTGCACGCCGACGGCAGTCTGCACCTGACCCTGGACCCTGCCGACCACGCCGCGTTCCTGGCCTCCGGATGGGGCGAGAAGCACCCGCTCTACGACCGTGGCGTCAATGTCGTCATGTTCTACGCCCCGCGCGACGGGGCCGAACTGGAGGTGGCCAAGAAGGTCATCGCCAGCTCCTACCGTTACGCCACCGGCCACGCACCGACCTCTGGGCTCGCCGCGGCCTGATCGCTCTCCCCACTCCGCGCCGGGACGCCGGCGCAGGTGACCGGCACGGCCGACGCACCTCTGTCAAGGGCTGCGTCGAAGCAGCCGCAAGGGCCCCGTACGGCATCGACGCCACCGCCTTCCCCTGGAGGTCCACAGGAAGATGACGGCGGTCGTCCTCGTGGAAGATCAGCGCGCCTCCGTCCCGGGGCACGATCGAGGCCCCGAGGGCTGCCGCCTGCCGGGCGAGCACGCCGCTCATCGCGCCACGGGCGAAGTGCGTCGCCGTCACGCACGACATTCCGTCCTTGTCCTGGGACGCGTGGTAGAGGTCCGCCTCGCCCCCGTCCTCCGCGCGGAGCTGGGAGAAGCCCTCCTCCGGGCCGCCCGCCACCACGTACGGCTCCACCACCTGCTGGAACCGTTCGGCGTCCAGGGCGACGACCTCGCCGTCCACGAACCGGAGCAGGAAGATGCTGTAACTCACGGGCACACTCTGCCATCACCATGATCCGTTCCAGGGAAGCCGACCTTCTGCGCAGCGAGCGGAGACAGAGTCATGGGTCCGGCCCAGCCCTGCTGAACCAGCGCGACTTGCGAGGGCAGGGGCAGGACGGGATGGATGTCCACGCCTCGCGACCAGTTCGCGAGCAGTCCCTCGGTGGTGTCAACAGCGGAGACGACCATGGTGATGCGGGTCTGCCCCTTGCCCCAGGTGTTCCATAGCGCCCACCCCTCCTCACGGGGCTCCACCCCGATGCGCAGGCAAGCCTGCTCATACGTCTCGTTCAGCTCGGACGGCATGATTCCCGGCCGGATGACCACCACACCCGCCAACTCGACCACGGCCCGGTCCTCCTCGACGCAGCCGTCTCCAGGAAAGTGGTAGTGCCGCAGAGCCCGGGCTAGTGCGTTCACAGCCCGCTGCAGGCCGGTCGCGTTCTCGGGGTCAGGGCCATAGGAAAGCCACCCGTCTTGAAAGGCAGCGGACTGGACCTCTCGGGCAAGTCTCTCGATTTCTCTCAGGTGTTCTATCTCGGTCAGGTCAGGTCGGGTCATGGCGCGAAGTCTGACAGCAGGTGGCGTCCAAGTCGCCGGACTTTAGGGCGCCAGCAGCCGAGCCCGGGGCCGGAACAGACCGGAAGCTGGAGCCGCTCCAAGCCGGATCAAACGCGCCTTCACCCGTCAAGTGGAGCCAACTCGGACCGGAAGAGTGGAGCCGACTCAGACGTTAGCGCCAAAGGTCCACCGAAGCCGGCCTGCCCACTGCACTCCGCCATGCGGTGGATCTCCACGGCGGCGCCTCCGCCGCATGGGGGAGGCGGATCATGCGCAGGCCCGATCCCTGCGCGCTGCGGATCCAGAACAGTGATCCCATGGCAATCAGCGAGACGAGTCCAACGATTGCGGTCGAGGGGAACGGCCGGCCGTTGCCGCTCCGGGCAGAGTCCGTTGCCCGCGAAGTCTGTGCGAGCGGTCCATGCGCGGACCCATGTCTGGAGCCCCGAGTCTTCCCGGTGGGCACGTCCGATGAGGACGACGCCCCCTCTTCCGCCAGTTCCCGGCAGTCAACTGTGTTGAGGGCGATGAGGGATCATCTGTGACGATTTGGCTCATGTCGTTCCCGGCGTTCGCGTGTCTACTGGTCTTGTGCGCCCTGGTGGAGAGCGCGTGGCGATGGTTCACGGGGCTGGGCATGTTCCCGTGGCTACGCAGGCGCACGGGGCGGTCGTTGTCGAACACAGCATTCGATGAATTCACGGCGGTCGTGAACGGAAACAAGACGGTAGAGCTGGAGCAGCGGCGGGTGGAGCTGCTGCGGCGGGACGACGAGAGCGACGGTGCACCGCCTCGCTCCAGCATCGACCTGACCAAGGGCACCGCGTTCATCGTGTTGCCACAGGAAGCGGACAGCCCGTGCGCTGACAGGCGCGACGCCCGTGAGGGCCGACGGTGAAACGCGAACCGGAGGGAACGGGCGCAGAACCGTCCATGCTGTGGGGGCGTATCGCATGCTTGTGGGCGGCCGCGTTCGCCGGGTTGCACTTCTACTGGGCCGTCGGCGGTGATGTGGGGCTGAGCGTCTCCGCCGGTCCGCTGGCCACCGAGCGCCCGCTGTGGTTCGTCGCAGCCGGTTTGTGGGGCGTGGGTGCGCTCTGCCTCCTCGGCGCTTTGCTGGCATGGCTCCTTGCCCGGTCCAGGCTCCGGGGCGTTCCCGCTCTGCTGGCAAGGTGGCTGGGGTGGGGCGTCAGTGCCCTCCTACTGGTCCGTGGGATCGGTATCGAGGTGCTGCTGCTCACCAACACAACGCACCTGGACACCTCCGTGAGCGTGGGGCAGCGGGCCTGGACGCTGGCCCTGTGGAACCCCTGGTTCATCGCCGGAGGACTGGCCTTCGGCCTCGCCACCCTTCGGTCCCGCATGCATACCGACGCAGAACCGCGCCCCCGTCCGTAAGCTGGCTGCTCCGCCGGTCAGCTCACAGCCCCACTACTCGAACGGCGGCAGGTCACACACCATCAGGCAGGGTGGCTCCCAATCTCGTTGCCGGACCAGCGGCACCCAGTTTCATTGCCCCATCGGCTGTACTTCACATTGTCGAAAACACTCCACTATGGCGGCGGTGAGCCAACGTGTCCTACGCCTTTGCGCTGTCTGCTGTCCGAGACGTCCGTGCTGCTGTGCCGCGGTCTGGTGCGCCCGCGGGGTGAGGCCGTGCCGGACTGGGTACGATGCTCCGCGGCAGGCGCTGCCTTTCGTGGTGATCGTGCCCGGGACGCTCGCGGGGGGTGCTCTTCACCCGCTCAGGCGCCTCCAGTGAGCCTCGGCTGACCGTCGCTGATCACCGGGCCCGCCGGCCTGACGGCCGGCGGGCCCGCAAGAGTCAGGTCACCGAGCGCAGTTGGTCCAGTTCGCTGCTGATCGCATCCCGCAGCACGTCATGCTGCGGACTGAGTCTGAACCGCTCGTCGCTCCACCGTTCACGCGGATAGAGCCACACCGGAGCACCCACCACATCGGCTGGCTCCCACTCGAACCGCGGCCAGACATGCGCATGCAAGAACGGGTCCGTGTTCCCCAGGATCTCCAGGTTGACCCGGCGGAAAGCCGGGTCCAGCCGCCGACAGGCACGCTCGACCGCTTCGCCGAGCCGGTCCATGTCAGACAGGAACGACAGTCGCTTCGCCCTCGGCAGGTCCGACAACCGCTGCACGTCCGGCTCGTCCACGAGCAGAACCGAGTAGCCGGGCAGGAACTGAACGTCCCCGATCACCGCGAACCCCGACGTCAGCCGTCGCAGCACGGTCGGGTTCTCGCCCCTCAGCGCAGTCCCGATCCGGTCCATCCGCCAGTCACCAGTCATGGCCAAAACCTACATTCTGGTGATCAAGGACCGCTCTTCGATCCCCATCCTCCTCAGCGCACCGGGCTCACCGACGGGATGCTCACCTCCGCGATCCTGGCCTTGTTCGCCTCCGAAGGGGTCGGGCCCGCGGAAGAGGTGCTGGTGGTATTGGCTGTGAGTACCTCGCATCCGCGATGTGAATACGCGGATGGCTGCGGCGGACGGGGATGCCGAGGTTTGATCGGGGCATGAACACAACAGAGTCCCGGTCGACGCCCGCAACCAAGGAGACGCGCGCCACGGGCGCCACTGGCTTCGGCGGCCGCAGCAGCCGCTTCTGGTCCGTCCTGTCCGCCGTCCTCTTCGTACCCGCCGCACTGGCGTTCGGCATGCTGACCCTCGCCTCCGAGCGGGCGGGGCGCTGTATGACGTACGGGGAGCAGTGCGGCCCGTCGCTGCCCGGATGGCTGTTTGTGTGGGGCGTCGGCTTGGGCGGTGTGGCGTGTGTCGTCGCGCTGGCCGCGCCTGCGGTACGGGTGCGGCGGGTGGCGTTGATCGCGCAACTCCTGGCGGAGTGCGTGGCGCTGATGGTGATCGTCAGCTACGCGTGACACGCGGGCTCGCGGGCCGCGCACCCAATGTCCTCGCCCACACCGGGTCGACGCTGCGGCCGGGGGAGAACCCCGTCCAGACACACAAGCGAACCCACACCAGACTCAACGAGAAGGGGAAGAATCGCCGCTGGTTCCCAGGCAGAGTCCTCCGAGATTCGGCGAACTCGTCGGTTTCAAGTGGTCGGCGACTCCATGGTGGACGCGGCGATCTGCGACGGCGACATCGTGTCCGTTCGGCGGCAGGCGACAGCCGACCACGGCGACACGTCGCCGCCCTCCTGGACGGCGAAGCCACCATCAAAAGGCTGCGTCGCCAGGACGGCCACGCGCGCGGCCGGGCTGCGGTCGTCCGCCTCGGCGGCCGCGGCCTGCGCCATCGCCGCCGGCAGCCGGGCAGGACTTCCATGACGATGGGATGGCGTCGGTGCGGTGAGCCACAGATCCGTGAACTGTTCGGCGCGGCAGGCCTGGTGGGTGCAGCACTGGTCCTCGCGGGGGCCACTCGGGGACGCCGCGCCGCAGAGAGGCCGACTGCTATGTTCGGCGGCCATGGGATCATTCCAGTACGACAGAGACTTCCGTGCCCGCGCCAGAAAGACCCAGAACCGGGGCTTCGTCCTGCTGGGGGTGGCGGCGCTGCTGTGGGCCTGGTGTGCCGTGCTGCTGGTGATGCCTTACACGGTGGGGGACGACCGCGAGTGCGAGCCCCGCCTGACCGCCGAGCGGGCTACGGCCAACGAGGGCGCGGGCGAATCGCCGTGCGCAGCCGAACGCGACTGGCCGGAGGCCCTCGCCGTCCTCGGCCTGTCGGTGCCGGTCTCGGTCATCGGCGCGATCCTGTGGACGGGCGGCGGCACCAGCATTCGCATGAGCGAGCACGCGGCGGAGATAGCCCGGCTCAGCGAGGTGGCAGACCGGGCCGGCGACTAAGTGGTCCAACAAAGACGTCGGACGTGTCGGTGGGTGATGAGGCAGGTGGCGAGTCCGAGGAAGACGCCCCACGGTGCAAAGGTGTCAAGCTGCGGAGTCGACCGCACCGAGCCGACCGTGGTCAACGTCCTCGTCGCCAAGGACCGATCCGGTCCGGCACCCCGCCGCCTCACCGTCAACTGGTAGCGCCCCCAGGACAGCGCCCTGCCTGCTGTTGCGGTCGCGAGCCCACAGAGCGGCGGCAGGCGCCGGAACCAAGAGTCAGTCCGGCGCCCCGAGTTCCCCCGCCCCAGCCCGGCTGCCAAGCCATGCCCAAGGAGGTATCGACCTGCCGGCCGATGTCGGTCCGTGTGGTGGGCAGCGCGTCGACGGACTGCGTGGTGTAGAGCGGGATGTCGACGGCGCCGGCCCGGCTGAGCCTCGCAGTCTCTGATTCTGCTCAAGCGGGGTCGACCAGGGTGTTCACGGTGTGATCCACTCCGGTCACGAGCACGGGCTCGTACATGCAGTGGGCAGGGGGCGGGATGAGAGCACAGCTGTTCGCGGCGGGGGCAGCGGTGGTGGTGATGGGCCTGGGGACGAGTGCGTCCGCGGCCACGGCACGGGGGCACGCGCTGGAGGACGACTGGGGAGGCGCTTTCGGCTTCCACCACGCCACGGTCGGCAAGGGCTACTGGTTCACCTGCCCCACGCTCAGGAACACGTCCGACCTGCCGGTCGAGGTGCTCGGGGCGGAGCTTGTGGGTGCACCGGCGCACTGGAGCACGGGCGAGGCCAGGGCGGCCAGACGCTCCGACACGCACGGGATCGCGTTGGGCGCCCATGACGAGTCCTTCGTCGAGGACCCGGACCTGGCCCGGGATCACTCGCAGGAGCCGGTACGCATCGCCCCCGGCCAGGAGAGCCCGATCTACTACCTTGTGCGGGCCGAGGCTGTCACCTCCCCGGTCTCGGGCAAGGCCGAGGGCTGCCGGTTCACCTACCGCACGGGGAACCGCATCCACACACAAGTCCTGCACGCCCCGCTTGAACTCAGGGCCGGGGACTGAGCTCCGTCGGCATCAGGCCTCCGGAGCCAGGACCACCACGTGCTCCGGTAGGTGCTCGCAAGGCCGGGGGCCGGCCAGCGACTCCTGCAGGAGACGCGGTCGGTTGCGGGAAAGGGCCTCGGCCCGGGCGATGCCCAGGTGCAGGGCCATCTCCTCCCCGGTGCTGCGAGAATGCGCGCCCGCTTGCGTGCGCCTCCATACAGCCGCACATGCGGCTCCCGGGGTCTCTGCTGTTTGCGCAGGCGCGGAGGTTGCCGGGCGAGTGTGAACTCGGGGATGTCTTCGAGGACTTTCAGGTGGCGAGCGTGGAACTCCCGACACATACAGCGCAGTCGCAGTCGTGGCAGCACGGTCGGCATGCCAACGCATCGCAGTAACGATCTGGCTCGTGGCAGTGCCTGGAGTCGGGTTCGTCGCAGTTCCACTCGGCACAGGAGCGGTCCAGGGACTTGGGGTAGCGGAGGTGCTCGCGGGTGCCGGGCAGCCCGTGCGCGATGGGGATGCCGGGGCAGGTGATCTTTGATCGGCGTGAGGCGGCTTCGGAGCGCCAGGCTGCGCGGCAGGCGGTGCATTGCACGCGTCCTTCGGGACGCGACAGCACGGAATGGCTCAGGGCGGTCTCCGCAGAAGCCGTGTGGGGTCGAGCGCGTGTTGCCATTGAGCAGGTCCGCTGCCGGCGCCGCGTTCGCGACGATGACAGCAGGCTGTGTTGCATTCCGACCCGCTGGTATGACGCGGATCACCGCAGGGGTCTTGATGGTGGAAGGTGAGGCCGACTGCGTCCGCTGTGGCAGGGTCGGGACCATGCCCTTTGATCACAACGACCACTATCACCGCCTGCTGTTGCGCCAGGTGCCGCGGAACTGCGGTGCGGCACTGGATGTTGGGTGCGGGATCGGCCGGTTCGCGCGTCGGCTCGCTCACCTGGGCATAGATGTCGATGCGATCGATCCGTCGGAGGAGGCCATCGCGGAGGCCCGCGCGCTGTCCGGCCGGATAGCCGGTGACCGGAACCCGCGATTCCACCATGCGGACGTGACCGAAGTCGAACTTCCCAAGGCGCACTACGACTTCATCTCGTGCCTCGCCAGCATCCACCACATGCCGTTCGACACCGTCGCCGCATTGCGTGACGCGCTTGCGCCCGGAGGGGTGCTCGTGATCTTGGGCTGCTATCCGGAGAAGACCCGGCTCGACTGGGCTTGGAGCCTGGCAGCCGTGCCCGTCAACGCAGTCGCCAGGCTGGCCGTCGCCGTGAGGGACAAACTTCGGCCTGTCTCTGCTGCGACAGGTCGAGAACAGGTGAAGGCGCCGGTGAGACAGCCGGCCGTGCCCCTGCTCCAGATCCGCCGGGAAGCCGCGGCGCTGCTGCCCGGATGCAGCATCCGCAGGCTCCTTTTCTGGCGCTATCTGCTCGTCTTCCGTAACCACGGCTGACGGGACCATGGCGGACGGGACCAGGTGACGTTTCCCCTCTGCTCCGCCCGCGTCAACTGCAGGTCCCGATCACAGAGGTCCGCGGAGCGGGAAGGCGGCTGACTCGATTCGTTCAGGCAGCGGCTTCACGAAGCCGGACGATCTCCTCGTGCTGTGCGGCCGGCCGAGCCAGGGCCTGGCTGCGGAAGTCGCTGAGCGCTTCGACTGTCTGCTCCGACCGGGCCAGCCGTTCCCGGAGCTTGGTGTTCTCTGCCTTGAGCCGGGTGATCTGGGCAGCGCATTTCCTCATCGGCGGCCGAGTCGTCGTGGGACACCAGGCGGCGAAGCGTAACGAGCCACAAGTCGGCAGCCCTCTGATAGCCACACCTGATGTCCCTGGGTGTCCCCACCCTACGAACGGGAGGACCAACCCGATCAAGAACGTAGAGGCCTCTGAATTTTGACCCCTGGCGAGTCTCTGAGAATTGACCCCCGTGTGGTTGGTCGTCGACTGCCCGGCGGTGCCGGCAGGACTGTCAGCCGTGGATGCCAGAATCGTCGGCATGCCGCTGTGCGACTACTTCTCTGCCACTGACGATCAGGCTGCCGTCGCGGTCCTCCAGACTCCTGGAGGGCCGGGGCAGGCGGAACTCGACGTGGTCTACCTCAAGAACATCGACCCGGTCGTCGCGATGGCCCAGCTCGAAGCCATCATGACCGGCTGCAGCTATGAGGAGGCCAGCGAGCGCCCGCGGTCGGGCCAACTGCTGTCCGAGCCGGAGGACGGCCCGCCGTTCGTGGTCAGCCTGACAGACACCCTGATCGATGCCCTCGCCACGGCATCGATGGGCGACCTTGTCCGCATTGCCGAGCTTTGGTCGATGACCGACGAACTCCGGCAGATCGGGATCAGGGTCGAGGTCACAGCCGATGTCCTGGAAGCCCTGGCCGGACTGGCTCAGCGCGCTCAGGCTTCCGACCAGCGGCTGTATTGCTGGTGGGCCCTGTGACTCACCGGCGTCGGGCCCGTCGTCCTTGCCCAGCAGTTCGCGTCGCTGGGGGTGTGCGAGCGCGAACGTGGTCGGGCCAAGAGTCAAAGCCGACCACGGCGGAACCGTCCTGTACCGCCCGGCGAGCAGCGGATACCGCGCTACGGGCTCTTCTTGTTGCCGCCGCCCCACGAGTACGGCACACCCTGCTGGGACAGCGCTGCCTGCAGGACCGCCTCGGCCGTCCACACCACCTGACGGAGGCCGGCGGCGGGCGTGCGGTGCCGACCGGTGATCCGCTCCTGCTCCTCTGCGGAGTACTGGTCCGGGCCAACGCCGGTGAGCCCCGGGGCACGGTCGTCCGCGACGGTTTCCGCCGTCCCCCGTATCCCTTCATCACGTCGCTGGTGCCCGCGGAACAGGGGCTCCAGACCGGCGGGTCGCACACACTTTTGGGTGCGGACAGCGACGCCCGCCCCACGATGCTGCTGCTGGCCGGGGGCGATGTGCTGTGCCGCGTCGTTCACCGCGATGATGTCCGCGGCCGGCGGACTGAGCAGCACGTCGACGGACAATGTCATTGGCGCGGCGGTGGGGATCTCCGAGCGGATGGCTCGCCGCGTATCGGGGCGCCGCCGCCTCCGTCACGGATTTCGTGCCGAAGTGCCGGGGGATGCGCTGGCAGGTCCTGGACGGCGTCGCCCGTATCGAGTCCAACCACGCGGGCGGGCGATCGAGCGTCACCGACGGGGACATCACGCCGCACATCACGGGTGTTCCGGGCCTTGTGAACCCGACGCCTCTCACGGCGGGCGCCGGGGTTGGGAGGTTAGCCGATGCCGCCCGTTCCACCGGTTCCGCCGGTGCCGCTGGTTTCGCAGCCGAGGCCGATGCAGGTTCCGCCGGTTCCGCCGGTTCCGCCGTCGCCGGCGTCGTCGAGGCCGAGGGGGTCGTCGCCGCCGGTTCCGCCGTTGCCGCCGTTGGCGCTTTGGTTGCAGATGCCGGCGCAGATTCCGCCGTTGCCGCCGTCGCCGCCGTTTTCGTTGGGGTTGCCGGTGGTGCCGGTGCCGCCGTTGGCGCTGCCGTCGCAGAGTCCGGCGCAGATTCCGCCGTTGCTGCCGTCGGTGCCGTTGACGGTTCCGTCGCAGTTGCCTGCGCAGACCTGGTCGCCGATTTGGATGTTGTCGTCGCCGACGTCGATGTCGTCGAGGAGTGTGCCGTCGCCTTCGGTGGGGTGCTGGAGGGGGGTGTGGCTGATGGTTGTGGCGGTCTGGGGTGTGGGTGCTGCGGTGGCGGCGGTTGTCATGGCGCCGGCGCCGATGAGGGTAGCCGAGACGGTGAGAGCGAGACGGTATTTCCAGGGGCTCATGCGCATGGGTTCCCTCTTTCGGAAAGCGGTTTGGTGGCGGGGTTTCGGTCGCGGGGTTTTGGTGTTCTGTGTTTCGTGTCGTTACGTGATGCGTGATGCGGGGTGGCAGAAAGTTAGGGGGTGGTGGGGTTGGTGGTCCGTATTCATTTGAGCCGGGTGGGGGCTCGGCGTCATGCCCCGGGGTTTCGGGACTTGGCAGGTTCTTGAGGTGCCGGTCGGGGCGCGGCTTGGGAGGTCATGCCCGGTCGAGGTGAGGATCGTCGTGGAGCGGGACGCTCCGGCCAGGGCGGCCTGCCTCGTGTTGTGTGGTTGGGGCAGGTGGTGCCGGGTGTGCCTCGTGGTGTGGGGGTGTCGCGGCTTGGGGGCGGGGGTGTGTCGCGGCTTGGGGGTGTGGGGGTGTCCTGTGCGGTGTGGGGGCCCAGGTGGCTGGTTGGTCGGTGGGCTGCCTGGGCCCCCGTTTGTGGTGGTGGGGGTGGGGGGTCAGGGGCGGAAGGGGAGGTTGTCGAGGATGCCGAGGTCGAAGTCGGCTCCGAGGAGTTCGGGCCAGTCGCCGTCGAGGAATTGCTTCTTCCAGGTGTCGACTTCCTTTTCGGTCATCTTGTATTTCTTGGCGACTTCCTTGGTGGTGGTGTCTCCGGAGATCAGGGCGATGACGATGCGTATCTTGTCGATCCCGGTGAGGTCTTCCTTGGATTTGTCGGGCAGGTCGCCGAGCTGGAAGCAGCCGGACTGGCCGGGCTGGCCGGGCTGGCCGGGTTCGCCGGGTTCGCCGCCCCTGCCGCCTTCTCCGCCTTCGCCTCCCTTGCCGCCTTCGCCGCCCTTGGCGCAGTCCGTGAGCTGGGCGAGGAGGTCGCCGGTGTCGTCGTCACTGGTGCTGGTGCTGGTGGTGGTGTGGGTGGAGAGTGCCGGGGTGCTGTGGGCCTGTGCGGCGGAGGCGGTGCCGGAGGCGATGGCGAGGGAGGCTACCGCCAGGATGAGGGGGCGCTGCCAGAGGCTTCTGGGCATGGGGGTGCTCCGTTTCGGTGACAAGGGGTGTCACCTGCGGGCGGTGTGTCCGGGTGTTGTGTGGGGCGGGCCGGGCTGCTCGCGGTGACCTGTGGGATTGGGTGGGTAGGGGGGTGGGGGTGGGGGTGGGGGTGGGGGTGGGGTGGAGGCCGGGTGGTCTCCACCCCACCGGGGTGGCCCCGGGTGGTGGCCTGGGCCGTTCGGGGTGGGTTTAGAAGAAGCTGAAGCCGCCGGGGCCACCGTCGCCGCCGGGTCCGGCGTCGCCGAAGATGCTGCCGCCTCCGCCGCCGCCTTCGCCGCCGTCGCCGCCGTCGCCGAAGAAGCTGAAGCCTCCGCCGCCGCCGTCGCCGCCTTCGCCGCCGTCGCCGAAGACGCTCTCGCCGCCTCCGCCGCCTCCGCCGCCTCCGCCGCCGCCGCCGAAGATGCTGCCGCCGCCTTCGCCGCCTTCGCCGCCTGCTCCGCCGTCGCCGACGATGCTGCCGCCGCCGGAGCCGCCGGAGCCGCCGCCGCCTCCGGAACCGAAGACGCTGCCGCCGCCGTCGCCGCCGGCACCGCCGGCGCCGCCGTCGGCGACGAACGCGGTCGCGGCCGCGGGCTGGGCCGTGACGGTCGCGGCGGATGCGGGGAGGACCACGGCCCCGGAGAGCACTGCGGTCGATGCGAAGATCATCGCGAGGCGGAAGCGTCGGTTGGGCCGGGCCTCGTTGTGAGTGTGAATGTTGCGGGTCATGGATTTTCTCCTTCTGCAGGGGTTTGCTGACATTCCCCGGAAATTTCGGGGGACAGTCGGCGGGGCCAGCTACTTTTGCTGTCGGTCACCGTGCCGGGATATCTGGCGGTTCGGCGAGGAGGGAAATTCTGGTGCGAAAGGAATTTCCGTTCTTGCCGTGCTGCCTCGTTTCGTTTCCGGTGAGGCCCGCACTTCAAGTAGGCCGGGCGGGCGGTGTGAGGTCATGTTCCGAGGACTCGGGACTTGACGGAACCGCGGTGTGTCGGGTAAAAGCCGGCTGAAGACCCTGGCGGGGCGGTCCTGCAGCCATCCCGGCGAACCCGGCCACGCCGGCCACCCCGGGGCAGCTCGCCGCCCTGCCGCCCGGGACTGCGCACTGTCATCGCGGGCAGCCCGCAGCCTGCCGCCCGGGACGTGTGCCCGCACGCTGCCACGGGCGGGATGGCTCTCGCTGACCGGTTCGAGGTCGACTGCGGATCTCCAAGACCGTCGGCGGCTTTCACGGAAGTTGCGCCAGAGCCCGGGTGTGACGTCACCTGGACGCGTTACGTGATCCCGTGTGGTCTGTTCAGGTGCGGTTGTTCGTGGCTGTGGTCCCGCGTCGCGGTTGGTACGTGCTGTGCGGCATGGGGCACCGGCGGCCTGTGCCGGCCGGCCGGGTGGTCATGGGCGTGCCCGCTGGTGCAGGCGCTGGACGGCTGCGGTCACCTGGCCGGCTCCGTCCTCAGCGGCAAGGCGCTGTGCGATGAGACGGGCGCGTGTGCGGTAGGCGGGGGTTTGGGCGGTGCGGCGGATCGCGGTGGCGAGCCGCTCGGCCGTGAGCTGCCGGAAGGGGAGCGGTGCGGGACTGACGCCCAGTGCAGTCAGGCGGGCGGCCCAGAACGGCTGGTCGAGCTGGACCGGCACCGGTACGGCCGGCACCCCGGCCCTCAGCCCGGCTGCGGTGGTTCCCGCGCTCGCAGCGTGGACGAGCACAGACATGCGCGGGAACAGCCAGTCGTGCGGCACCTCGTCGACGGTCAGCACAGCGTCTGTGCATACGCGCAGCCGACTCCACCCGGCCTGGACGACACCGCGCACGCCCGCCGCCCGCAGCGCCTTCGCTGCGGTGTCGGCCAGGGGTTCTGGGTCGGCGACGACGCTGCCGAACCCGATGAACACCGGGGGCGGACCTGCCCGCAGGAAGTCGACCAGGTGCGCATCCGGCTGCCAGCCGAGGGGGCGGGCAGGCCACAGGTACCCGGCCACCTGCGCTTGCGGCTGCCAATCGGCAGGGCGCGGCAACACCGTCGGGCTGTAGGCGTACAGGACTGGCCATCCTCCGCTCTCCCGCCGCACGGAACTGCTGTCGGCGCGGCGGGGAAGGCCGAGGCGGGCGCGCAGCTCGCGGACGCTGGGGGCGTAGACACGGTCGGTCGCCGCCAGCACGGCCCGCGAGGAAGCCCGGTTTCCCCACCGGCCCAGCGAGCGGCCTTTGCCGAACAACGCGGGAGCGAACTCCCGTGTGGGGGACCAGGGCTGGACATACACACCCATGCTCGGCACATGCAACGCCTCGGCCACCAGATGCCCCAGCCGTGCGACGGAGGCGGACAGAAGCACGGCATCCGCGCCCTGCTCCACAGCAGCGAGCACCCCGCGGCCCAGCTCCGGGACGAGAGCCCGCGTCATCCGCATCAGACGGGCCAGCGCCCACGGCCCCGTACCCGCACGCGCCAACCGCTGTCCCTGGGCCGAGGCCAGCTCTTCACGTGGATCCACGGGCAGCGAACGGAAATCCAGACCACGACTGCGTACGAGCGTTTCGAACCCCGCGTGAGTTGCCAGCACCACCTCGTGCCCGGCTTCCCGTAACTGCACCCCCAGCCCCGTATAGGGCATGACGTCCCCGACCGACCCCGCTGTCACCACCAGAACCCGCACGACCGCAAGTCTCCCCCTTCGGCTGCCGCAACAAGATGACCAGCCTTCTCGCCCGGACCATGTTCATGGTTCCGAGGCAAGGACGGGGGTGCTGTAGGAACTCGGGTTCTGGCTCGCGTCCGTGAAAGGGGACACGCCGGGTGACGGCTGACGCCCGGATCGGCCGTGCGCACGTTGCCTGAAAATGATCAGCTTTCGTTCTGGCTGTGGCCGACCGTTCAGCGTCGTGGATGAGACGTTGCTCCGTCTGAAGGAGCTGTCGTTCTTGCCGGACGTGGTCGCGGACGTCGCGGAGGGATCGCGGTCCTGTCCCTGTGCCGGCCGCGGCCTGTGAGGCGGGGCTCACAGGGGGCCCCAGGTGGTGGCCTGGTCGAGGAGCCGGCGGTGGACGAGTTGGACGGCGGGCTGGGCGTCGCCGGAGCGGGTGACCAGGTAGAGGGTGTTGAGCGGCGGTACCCGGGTGCGGTGCAGCTGTTCCAGCGAGCCGGCGTTCAGGGCGGGTTCGGCCAGGTAGCGGGGGAGGACCGAGATCCCCGCGTCGGCGATCACGGCCGTGAGCACCGCCCGCAGGTCGGGTACCAGGACGGAGACGGGGTTGGGCGGGCGGCGGTCGAACTCGCTTCGCCAGTACCGGCGGATGAGGGGCAGTTCCTCGGCATACGCCACCAGCGGCAGGTGGGCGAGGGCCGCGACCGGGTCCTCGGCGAGGTGCTGCGGGTCGATCGAGCGGGCGGCGGTCGGGGTCCCCACGAGCACGAACTCCTCGTCCACGTAGGGCATCGCGGCCAGGCCGCGCAGCTTCGCCGGTGGCCGGATGGAGGACACCACCAGGTCCAGCTCCCCGCCGGCGAGGGAGACGAGCAGCGGCTCGGCGAGGCCGAGGGTGATGCGCAGGTGCAGGCCGCGGCGGGTGACGGGGGCGAGCACGGGCAACAGGCGGGCCGCGGCGAACTCGCCTGCTGCGCCGAGTCTCACGGTCCCCTGGCAGGCCTGTTCGTCGGCGTCCTCGGCCAGCGCGTGGCGCAGGCGGTCCAGGTGCGGACCGATCCGGCGGGCGAGCTCGTGCGCTCGGGCGGTGGGGTGGGCGCCGTGGCGTGATCGGGTGAACAGGACGCCGCCGAGCTGCTCTTCCAGCCGGGCGAGTTGTCCGCTGACGGCGGGCTGGGAGATGCCCAGTGCGGTGGCGGCGGCGGTCAGCGAGCCCCGGCGGTGGATCTCCAGGAAGGTCGCCAGCAGATCGAGGTCCGTCACGCAACCCACAATACATAAGAATCCTTATGGAACAGGCGCGGAAGCAATGCGGATCTGATGAAGACTGGATTGGTGTCACTACCCGGGGGACGTCACCCCGGGCCACGTCCCCGCACGAGAAGAGGACCGTTTCCCCCATGGCGAAGATTCTGATGATCATCTCGGCCGCCGACACCCTGACCCTGGCCGACGGCACCGCACACCCCACCGGCTACTGGGCCGAGGAGGTCGCCGCCTCGCACAAGGTGCTGGCCGAAGCCGGCCACCAGGTGGACATCGCCACCCCCGGCGGCGTCCGCCCGACCGTCGACGCGATCTCGCTGGACGAGCGTGGCGGGGTCGAGCCCGCCGACGGCGCCACCTTCAAGGCGTACCTGGAGTCCATCGAGGCGGACCTCGCCGCCCCGCTCAGCCTGGCCGCCGTCCGCGCCGCCGACTACGACGCCCTCTACCTGCCCGGCGGCCACGCGCCGATGACCGACCTGGCCGCCAACCCCGAGCTCGGCGCCCTGCTCGCCGACGCGGACGACCGCGGCGAGACCATCGCCGCCCTGTGTCACGGCGTCGCAGCCCTGCTCAGCGCCGAGCACGCGGACGGCACCTTCGTCTTCACCGGACGCAGCCTCACCAGCTTCACGGATGACGAGGAGCGCCAGGGCGGGCTCGGCGACGCGGCGCCGTGGCTGGTCGAGACCCGCCTCGCCGGGCGCGGCGCGGATCTGAAGACCGGCGCCCCCTGGTCCGACACCGTGATCGTCGACGGCAACCTGATCACCGGCCAGAACCCGCAGTCCAGCATCACCACCGCCAAGCAGGTCCTCGCCGCCCTCAAGGACGCCTGACCCTCCCCGGCTGCCCGCCGCGCAGCCCTGCCGCTCGGGCCCGAGCCGGCCGCCGACCGCACGACTGCTGCGGGCATACGACGGACGAGGTCTGCTGACCGGTGCCTGTGCCGGCATCAGGGCCTGCGCGGCGAGTGCGTTGTGCATGGCGGCGGTGCGCCGGACTGCGGTGGCTGCTCTGCTCTGTCCATGGATGCAGGTCTCTTCGTGGATGTTGGCTGCAGGGGGGGAGCCTGTGCGTAGTGCCGTCGTGACGCCTGGGGGGTGATCGGATGTGCTGGGTGGGGCTCCCGGGGCGGGAGCCGCCGCACGTCTGCGTCCATGGTCCGGGTGCCATCTCGGCCTGTGTCATGGACGTGGTGGTGCATCAGCTGCCGGCCGGGTGCCGGTCGCTGCTGATCGGCCTGATGGGGCGGCCTCGGTGGCCGGCCGGCGGGCTTCGGTTGCATGCTGGGATCACATGCCAGTGTGCTCGCTGTGGCCCTGGCTGCTGCGGGTGTCGCCGGCGCGGCGGTTGGTCGGGCACAGCATGGGCGGCTTGGTGGCCGTCGTGCTGATGAGGATCTCTGGAAGTCCCGGGCGCTCCTCCTGCCTGGTTCGTTGGCGTTTCAGGCAGTGGTCGCGGTGCGGTCGTGGACGGTCAGGCCAGGAACTGTGACAGCAGGCGGTTGAGTTGGGCCGGCTGCTCGGTCGGAATGGAGTGGTGGGAGGCGCCCGGCAGGGTAGCGAGGGTTGCGTTCTGCAGGAGCCGGCTCGCGCCGGCGGTGACGTGCCGTACGTCGTGTGCCCGGCTGTGCTCCGCCAGCAGCACCAGGGTCCGGACGGCACAGGCCCGCAGGTCCTGCGTCCTGGGTCGTCGCATCGCGACGACCTTGGAGCGCCGGGCGGAGGCGGTCGTGTCCAGGAAGTCTCGCCACAGGGGGTTCTGGGGAGCGTCCCCGGTCTCCCAGCGGAAGAAGGCGCGTTGGCGCTCCGCGGTGCGCCTCAGCAGCATGGGCACCGCGCGCAGCAGATAGCGGGGGCTCATGCCGGCGAAACAGTTGGTGGGATCGAGCAGGGCGAGCCTGCTGACCCGATGGGGTGCGTGCAGCGTGTAGTTCAGCGCGATCCAGGCTCCGTAGGAGTGGCCGCACAGCTGGGCTGCATCGAGCCCCAGCGCCTCGTAGAGCGCGTCCAGCCAGGACATCAGGTCTGCGGCGCGGCGCAGCGGGGGCCCTTCGTGGATGCTGCGTCCGATGTCGCCCATCAGGTCGACTGCGTGCACCCGGTGAGTGCGGCTGAGGGCCTCGATGTTGGCGAACCATACCGCCGAGGTGGTTCCGCCGCCGGGCAGCAAAAGGAGCGGGGTGGCGTCCTCGGGGCCGCAGAGATGGACCCGTGTGGTGCCGTAGGCGCAGGGTGCATCAATGCTTCGGGTATCCGCAGGCCACCGTCGCAACACTGCGTCGTACGCCGCGTAGAAGGCCGCTTCGCCGTCCATGACTCCTCCATGCAACTATTCGGCCATCGACTCTCTCGACCATCGAGACAATAGCGTGGAGGGAACACATGGACGACCAGGCCCCCTCTCTCCAACTGGTCCATCTGCTGCGGGCCATCACCGTAGAACTCGACCTCTTCGGCGCCGAGTTCGCCGACGCCAATGGGCTGCATCCCACGGATGTGCGCGCACTGATCCACCTGTTGGAAGCCGACCGGGCCGGCCTCACAGCCACACCAGGTCGGCTCAGCAGCAGGCTGGGGCTGAACTCGGCCTCCACCACTGCCCTGATCGACCGACTGGAGCGGCTCGGTCTTGTCCGCCGCGAACGGGACACCCACGACCGCCGCCGGGTCCTGTTGGTGGTGGAGGACAAGGCCATGGCCATGGGCTGGTCGTTCTTCGGGCCGCTGATCAACAACATGGTCGTGGCGATGCGTTCCTTCGAAGATGCGGAGCTGGCCACGGTGCGGCGCTTCTTGGTGGAGATGCGCGACGTCGTTGCCGCAGGGCGGCAGGTCCAACGGGAGGACGCCACCGGTCGGTGAACCTGGCTGAACCGGACGGTGCGGGCGGGGAGATCAGGCGAGCAGGTTCGGCACCTCATGGGCACCACCTGGATCGCGCCTTGGGATCTGAGGAAAAATCATGTGCCGTGCGGCGCCCGGGTCGTTGAGAATCCACGCGTGGCCACCATGAACATCGACAGGACCAGGCGCGCCCCGTTCCCCCGGTCTTCCCTGGCCGCGCTGGCGGGACGTAGTTTCGGCGCGATCCCGCCACCGGCGCTGGTAGTGCTCGGCATTGTCAGCGTTCAGGTGGGCTCGGCATTGGCCAAGCACCTGTTCGGCGCAGTGGGCAGCTTCGGGACAGTCGCGTTGCGGCTGTTCTTCGCGGCGGCGGTGCTGATGCTGTTGTGGCGGCCGTCACTGCGCATGAATCGTCGCACGTGGACAGTGGTGCTCAGCTACGGCGTGATTCTCGGCCTGATGAACCTGTGCTTCTACCTGGCGCTGGCCCGGATCCCGCTGGGGATCGCGGTAACCATCGAGTTCCTCGGGCCGCTGGCGGTGGCCCTGGCCGGGTCGAGACGATGGCTGGATGCGTTCTGGGCCGTGCTCGCGGCAGGCGGCGTGGTCCTGCTGATGGAGGGACGCGGCGACCTCGACCTTGCCGGTCTCCTGTTCGCCCTCGGCGCAGGAACGTGCTGGGGCCTGTACATCCTTCTCGGCGCTGCGCTGGGCCGCCACACCACGCAAGGCAATGGTCTGGCTCTGGGGATGGCCGTCGCGGCACTGGTGGCTGTGCCGTTCGGCGTGGCCGACGGCGGAACGGCGCTGATTCAGCCGTGGGTCCTGGTTCTGGGGCTCGGCGTGGCACTGCTGTCGTCGGTGATCCCGTACTCGCTGGATCTGGAAGCACTACGCAAGATCCCACCGCGCGTGTTCGGCATCCTGATGAGCCTCGAACCAGCTGTGGCGGCCCTCATCGGCCTCATCGTGCTCCGGGAGTCGCTGCACTGGTCGCAGTGGATCGCGGTGCTGTGCGTGGTGGCCGCATCGGCGGGCGCCGCACGCGGCACCCGCCCGGACGCCTGAGCGCCGATAGCGCGAGGAGCGGTCATCTCGCCGGTACCGGATCATGCTGTCGGGATCCGGCTCAACGAGGTACGAGGTGCGAGCAACGCTGAGCTCCTCATCCTCGCCGCCCCAGCAGCCCGGCTGCCGTCCTGGCGGTGGTGTTCAAGCCGGTCGCGTCCGCCCAGGAACGCCGACGGGTGATCACCGGGCCCACCTGGTCGCGCTGGTCCGCTCCGGCGCGAGGTCCGTGAACGGTGCCCTGGCCGGACGCGCGCTGGAGGCCACCGCGGCCTGAGCACATATCGTCCGATCCAGCGAGAGCCAGCAGCTCCAGGACCTCGCAGGCCCGCAAACAGGCCTCCTCGTCCGCCACCAGCTGGTCCACGACTGGCGTGGGGGACAGCTCCAGGGGTTGGACCAGCCGCGCCAGGCACAGAGACCGATCGTCGGTCCCGTCCCATCGCTGGTCACGACGGATGCCGTCATGTACAAACGCGGCCACTCGCTGCGGGTCCTGGAGCGCTCGTACCGCGTCGAGGCCACGCCCCCGTTGCAGCAGGCCCTCGACAGAGTCGTGGTGGACGTACGCCATCTCGTGTTCATCGCTCATCAGCCGGCACCCTGCCCGACCGGACACCGGCCCGTCAGCCGCTATCGGTCGGGCTCCATCGGACAGGCCGTCCTGTCGAATGCACCCGGACCACGACGAGGAAAGGGCGTTGTCGACTCTCGTGAGTGCCTGCTTCTGAACTCCGTATGAGCAGGTCAGGAGGCGTAACCCGAAATGGGATGTTGGGAAGGCGTTCGGGGAACGGTCACTGTGACCGTTCCCCGAACGGGAGTCGCTGCTGGTGAGGCGTGAGCGAAAGAAGCGGCGAACAGCGTGGCGTCGGTCCGTACCACCGCCGGCCGGGGCCCTCCCAGGAGTCCGGTAGCTTGATCGATCTCAAGGTAATGACGGTGATCTTGGCTGTCCGCCTCGTTCCAGGCTACTGAGCCCGCGTCTTCCGGGGGCTCAGAAGCAGGCACTCAAGAGCACCGCCAGCGGTTGGTTCAGGAGTATCGGTCGGGGAGATGGACAAGGAACACGCTGATGGCTTCGTTGATGTCAGGAAGCCTGCTGGCGACCTCATGGACCACTGGACTGGAAATGCTGACCCACCAGAACTCAACCTTGCGCTGCATGAAGCCGGAAGGGTAGGCGGACACGTTCAGGAACCCGACAGGGAGTCCGCGGTCGTCTGGAGCGTTCTTGATGCCGTCATCCCAGTACACGTCGAAGTAACCCCTCCTGTCTGCCCGCTCGTGGAGGGAGAGTTTGCGGAGCTCCAACGCTTTCCTGAGGCGTGGTTCTATGCCGTCTAAATAGCCCATCCTGGCTCCCGTCAATGGCGATAGCACGAGCACAGCCGATCCGTGCCCGACGACCGCGGCACCAAGCGTATTTCCCACCCCCTTGCCAGCGGGCACCTTCACAGGGTTTCCCCGGTCGCCTCAAGAAGGCGGGTCGACGCTGAGACAGCACGAGTAAACGCCGTCGGCTGTTGGCCTGCTAGTTGGGGGTTCAGAAACAGGCGCCCACTACCGTCCGATGTCCCGCAGCGCCGAAGGTCCCCGGCAGTGACCGGCGGGGACGGCGGAGTCGGTCCACGGGGCGGCGACCAGATCATCGCGTCCTGCTTCCGGGCTACGGAACACGCAGGCCCCGTATCGGGCAAGATCCCCGGCGCTCTGACGCCCTGACTCCCTGGTGCTTGTCGCCGTGTTCACCCGTCCCGCGCCGGAAACCGGCGCGGGCCTGGCTCTGTTCACGACTGGCGACAGTGGTTGTCCAGTTCTTCAGGAGGCACGCGAACTGCGCCGTCTTCGATGTTCACGACAATCGGCAGCACCCCCGAGAGGCTGTTCAGTATGAGGATCATCAGGAGGTATGTACTCGGAGCGTCGATGTCAAGAGTTGCGTGGGTCTACCAGGCCGGATTGGTAGGCGAGGACCACGAGCTGGGCCCGGTCGCGGGCGTGGACCTTGGCCATGGCCCGGTTGATGTGGGTTTTCGCGGTGAGCGGGCTGATCATCAGACGGCCCGCGATCTCGTCGTTGGACAGGCCCTGCGCGACGAGGACGACGGCCTCGCGTTCGCGGCTGGTCAGCTCTTCCAGCCCCGTGCCGGTGTCGATGGGGAGCGGCTGGGTGACGTGCCGGCTGATCAGTTTGCGGGTGATCGAGGGTGCCAGCAGGGCGTCGCCGCGCGCGGCGACGCGTACAGCGTGCAGGAAGTCTTCCGGCACGATGTCCTTGACCAGGAATCCGGCAGCGCCGGCGCGCAGCGCGTTGAAGACGTATTCGTCGAGGCCGTAATTGGTCAGGATGACGACGTGCATCCCGGCCAGAGCCGGGTCTGCGGCGATGCGCCGGGTCGCCTCGATGCCGTCGACGACCGGCATCTGGATGTCGATGAGCGCAACGTCGGGCAGGTGCTCTTTGGCGAGCTTCAGTCCCTCGTTGCCGTCGGCGGCCTCGGCCACCACTTTGATGTCCTCTTCGAGATCGAGGAGCGCACGGAACCCGCTGCGAATGAGTGGCTGGTCGTCGACCAGCAGGACACGGATCATGACGTCCGGTCCAGGGGGAGTTCTGCCTGGACGGTGAAGCCGCCCTCGCCCCGCGGTTCCGCCCGCAGCCGGCCGCCGAGGGCGGTGACGCGTTCGCGCATCCCGAGCAACCCGACTCCGGGCTTCGGCGCGACGACCGGTGTGGCCTTGCCGTCGTCGTCGATGCGTATCGCGAGGGCGTCCGGACGGCAGTCGATCCGGACCGATGCCGTGCCGGCATCCGCGTGACGGGTGATGTTGGTCAGCGACTCCTGAACGATCCGGTAGACGGTCCGGTCCACCGCAGCCGGCACGTCGTGCCGCTGTCCCTCGATCGTCAGCGTTGCCTCCAGGCCGGCCTTTCTTGCTCGTTCGACCAGTTCCAAGACGTCGTCGAGCCCACGCGGCGGCGCCGTGTCGTCGTCGCGCAGCGCCTCCAGCGTCGCGCGCAGCTCCCGGCTCGCCTCACGACCGGCCTCCTGGATCGCCAGCAGAGCCTCCGGCACCGTTTCGCCACGCTTGCGGGCAACGTGGACGGCGACTTCGGCCTGCACCTTGATGACCGAGATCTGATGGGTGAGCGAATCGTGCAGCTCCCGCGCGATGTGCAGCCGCTCCTCGTCTGCGCGGCGCCGCGCGGTCTCCTCCCGGGTGCGCTCGGCTTCGTCCGCCCGCCGCTCGGCCTGCCGCAGCGCCTCACCCGCGGCGCCGGCCGCGATCAGCCAGGCCAGCTCCAGCGCACCTCGGGCCTGCGCGAACGCCTCGCCCGTGTCGTGCATGCCCGAGGCCAGGGCCGCGAGCGGGAGCATGGCCAGCATGGCCACGCTCGCGGCCACCGTGACGGTGCGGTGTCCCGCCCGCACCGCTGCGTACACCGCGAACAGGTACGCGACGGCAGGCACATCGAAACCGATCGCCTGGTACCCCACCGCGCACAAGCCGGCGACGGCCAGGACGGCAACCGGAGCCCGGCGGCGCACGGCCAGTGCCAGCCCGCCGGCCGTCAGCAGCGCGTACCCGAACAAGTTGAGGTCCGTGGCGGAACGCTGCCCGGACAGTCCGGTGACCAGCAGCGCGGCCGCCACGCCGACAGCAATGACCCAGTCTGCGACACGGGCCCGGGCACCGGACTCACCTGCACTCATGCGCGCACCCTAGCTGGCTGCTGCCGCGGGGCGAGTCACCCTCGTGGACGAGCAACCGGCTACCGCACACGCAGTACCTTCACGCCTCCTGCGGTGTCCGCGGTAGCCGGATGATGCGTCCGCGCAGTGCGAAGTGTCTGCGTCCGTCGGACGACCGGGGGCGGGTCCGGCAGACATGCTCAGGCGACACAAGTCGCAGAAGAGACAAGGAGCACCTTGATGTCTGTTCGTCGCCTGCTTTCCGTCGCCGCGGCCGCTCTGCTCCCAGGTATCGGGCTTGCCGCGCCGGCGGCCGCGCACGCCTCGGTCCAGCCGGTCGCCGCCAGTTTCTACGACTTCAGCCTCGGGCGACTCGCAGCCACCACGGGCGCGCTGCTGGGGCTGGCCGGTGTGGTCATCGCGGGACTGGCGCTGGCCCGCCCCGCGGGTCGTCTCGGCACTGCCAACGGATCACTCGGCGCCGTGGTCGCTGTGGTGGCGGGGCTGATCAGCATGGCCCTCGGCGGGCTGGTCGCGGTCACCGCCGACGGTGGTCTCGGCACCGGCAACGGGCTGGGCGGAGCCTACGTGGCCATGCTGGTGGGGCTGATCGGTATGGCTCTCGGCGGGCTGGCTCTGACCCGCTCCCGCCGTACCGGCTGACCTCAGCGGGTACGAGCGCGCGTTCGGTCTGTCTGAAGGGGCGTTCCGTGGTGTGTCGACTGTCGGTGCTCCCGGCAAAGGGGACGGGGAGCGGGGTGGCACGGAGCCGGTCGTGCTGGGTGACGGGTTCGGTGCGGTGGTCGTACTCGACGTCGAACGGCCTTCGGCCCGGGGCGGGCGGGGCGTTCACCGCTGCGGCCGCCTGGCGGGTGGACCAGGTCGTGCGGGCGTCTGGGGGCCGGGCGGGTGTCGAAGACGCAGGCCACGGTGGCTATCCGCTTACGGTTCGGCTTCTCGCCCGGCGCGAGCCGGCCGCTGGCGGCTTTCTCGACAGCTCGGCGGGTGGCCTCGCGCAGGGCCTCGGGCCGCATGACCACGCCCTTGCCGTCCACCTGGACCACCAGAGGCATGTCCCGGCTGCACGGGACCGGGATCCGCGCGCGGTAGAAGGCGTCGATGTCCACTTCTGCAGCGACCACGAGCTCGACTCGCCTTCCGGTGACGTCCCGGCCGCGACCGCCGTCTCCGGCGTGATCTCTGCGAGGACTTCGGCGACCGTCTCCCGCGTGATCCGCAGGCGCTCAAGCCCGTCCCTGGCCAGCGCCAGTTTTGCGGACAGATCGGCGATCGCGGCTTCCAGTTCTTCCACCCGAACCCGGGCGGCCGCCTCCCGGACTTCCAGCTCCTCGAACGGTGAGCCCATCCACCAGCCCTCCTCCACCACCACGGTAGAGACCAGCGGAGGAATACAGCCCGGTCGGTGTTCGGGCAGTTCAGCCGCTCAAGGGCGACGGATCCCGGCTGTCGTCGAGCACAGCCGCAAGATCCTCAAGGATCCCGACGAACTCCTCGGCCGGGACCTCCGCCACGAAGACCTTGCCCGCATGGTCTGAATGCCTGACCAGGTGTTCCTCGCGCCAGAACTGAAGAGTGAGCGCCAAGCGGTCAGCGTCGCGGAAAAGATGAGCGGTTACGTTGTCGGTGCTGGGTCCCCAGCTCAAGACCCGGAACTGGCTGCGGAACCGGTATTCCTCTTCGGTCTCGTCGTCAGCGCCGGCACGGTGCATGAGACGCCGGTGGGTGGCTTCCGGGGACAGACCGTCGAACGGCAACGGAGAGCAGGCTCCGGAGCGCAGCCACGCCACCGTGTCCATCACGTCGGAGCGGAACTGCCCGATGAACGCCATGCTGTCGTCGCAGGTCAGCCATTGCCCCGCGGCCCACAGGTCCACCCGGCGCAGCGAGTGCTCCCCATCACCGACCTCAGCGGCGAACCTGTTCTTGTCTCCCAGAAGTACGGTCACGTCGGGGCCCTGACAGGCTCCGCGATCATCCGCAAGCAAGCCGATGTCGTGCGCTTCCCTTCAAAGGAACCGCACCCGGCCGAGATTGCCGACGGTGACCTTCGCGTGGCCCGGCCGGGTGAAGGTGATGGGGGGCGCGGTGCCCTTGGCGGACATGTCGAATGCGCCAAAGGCCGGGATGGGGGTTCGGGGGATCGTTATGGGCACGGACAGGTGGCTGTCGCCCTGCGGTGCGGACACGGTGGCGGTCCCGTCCACGGAGCCCTTCAGGGTCCTCGCGCCGACGAGCGGCGCCAGCGCGGTGAAGCTCGCATCCACCGTCGCCACGCCGTTCACGGCGGCTCTCGGGCTGGAGTCGCCGACTTCGAGCGAACTCGGGATGTCCGTGCTGATCCTCATCGTGACCGGTGCGGTGCCGATCCCCGTGAACGCGCAGGTGTAGCTCAGCTTGATCGACACCGGCTGTGCGGAGGCGGGCGGAATACCCCATGCCACGCTACCCAGCGCGGCCGTCATCGCTCCGGCGACTCCCAGGGCCGCCGCCCCGGTGCCGTACGTCCGCGTGCCGCCGCGGGCCGTGTCGCGCCCGACGCTCATCGGCTCCCGCCTTCCGTCGGCAGTTCGTGTTGCCGGTGTGCCTCGGCGAGGAGGTCCCGCAGCCGTGCGTGGCGGAACTGGTAGACCGCGCCGGCCTGGCGCAGTACGCCTCGAGCGCGGGCGTCGTCCAGGAAGGCGTTCACCCTCCAAGGCAGGCGTCTTGACAGGGGCAGCCAGAGGCGGACCAGGACCACCCAGCGGCCCCACGCGGTCAGCGTGCCGACTCCGACCGCGGCCGCGAGTCCGCCCCCGATCCCGGTCGGGACGCCGAGGGCGAAGCCGTTGAAATGCGTGACGGCGGTCCCGTATCCAAGCCCGAGGACCAGCCCCACCACGGCCGCCTGAACGAGCACGATGGTGCGGTTCGTGCGCAACAGGTCCGTCGCGCTGACTGATTCCTCCGGCTTGGCGTCCGTCTCGAGCCAGGCCACCAGCGCGAGGACGATCCCGACCGCCAGTCCGAGTAGGGGCCCGGACACGAGCCAGTTCCCGAACAACAGGGCGACCAAGGGCCAAGGGTAGGACAGGAGCATCGCGTAGACCGCGACCCCGCCACCGAAGACGATCCCGAAGACCAGTCCGCCGGCCAGTCCGCCGCCGACTCTGGGGAGGAAGGTCTCCCGCACTCTCCTCGACCTCACCTCCATCGACTCGCCGCGTACCCGGATCTGCATGCGGGACGGCTTGAAGGCGCCGCCGGCCTCGACTTTCGACGCGAGTCCGTGCACGAGCCCGAAGGCCAGCCCGATTCCCAGCACGTTCAGGAACATGTCGAGGAGCGCCGCCGGGGGGTGGCTCATGAGGGCGTGGACGAGTGCGACCGCCGTCCCCGACACGAGCCCGCACAGGGCCCCGGAGACGACCATGCGCGCGGGCAGGCTCATGGTCGTGCCCAACTGCCACCACTCGATGTCCTGTGCGTCGGGCTTCTGTGCGTCCGTCTTGAGGTGCGTGGCGAGGTAGCCGAGCCAGTGGCCTGCGCGCTCGGCGTTCCAGCGTCGGCGTTTCGGGACGGACAGGTTGAGGATGGGGTCGTACGTCCTGGGGATGAAGGCGTCCAGGAGGTGCTTCTCCAGCGCGTCTTGGGAGCTGAACTCTGCGAGTTTCAGCAAGCCTTCAGGATCGCCGCCGGACGCGTGGAAGGCCTCGGCCATGGTGAGCATCAGGGGAGTGGTCAGTACGGCGGCGAGCCGGGCGGCGGCCGGTTCGCCGGAGTGGCTGCTCAACCGGTCCAGGACGGGTGCCCATCCGGTCAAGGCGTCGAGGCGGGCGGAGCAGTCGTCGGGGGTGAGGTTCGTCAGTTCGATCCCCGGAAAGAGCCCTTCGCTTGGCTTGACGCCTCTGAGCGCTGCGGGGCGGCTCGTCAGCAGCAGCGGCAGATTGGAGGCCCCGAGCTGCCGCAGCGCGGGTTCGTAAAGGTCCTCCGCCACCTCGTCGAACCCGTCCAGGATCACCAGCACGTGGCCCCCCACGATCAGTTCAGTGGCCCATGTCCCTCTGTGGGGGAGCCGTCTGGCCAGGAAGGGGTGATCCCGCTCCAGGCGGTCGATCAGCCAGTCCCGCAGGGACGTGGCGGTGGGGTCCCATGACCCCAGACTGAAGATCACCGGCACTGGTCTCTTCTCGGTCCAGTCAGTGTCCTCCAGGCGGGCCTGCGCGAAGCGCCGGATCAAGACGGACTTCCCCGAACCGGCCCCGCCCAGCACCAGCAGTTGGCTGCGCTCATTCTCCTCGTAGACGGCCGCGATGTTCTTCAGCGGACCTGCCAGGTCCAGCGGGGAAGCGGCCGCCAGTGCCGCCGAGGTCCTCCGGGCACCCTTCCTCCGACCGGTCAACTCCTCGGGTGCCGCGTCACAATGCACGGGCAGCGGCGGCCCGCTCCGTAATTGCTGCTGAACCTGGTCCTGCCCCAGGTCGGCGAGGACCCTTTGTGTGAGGATACGGAGTTTCTTGGCCAGCGCCGGGTGGCGGCTTGGCGCGCGGTCGGGCGGTACGGCTGTGATGTCGACCAGCCCAAGAGGGCCATCGCCGTAACGCTGCAGGAGTGTGGCGAATGCGGGGTCGCTGGTGAAGGTGCGGGCCGGGCAGGCGTGCAGGCGGCGGTTCGCGAACGCGTGGTCATCGTGGATGACGACGCCGACCAGATGGTCTTGGCAGAAGACCGCGCTGCCGGAAGCTCCGGACCAGGCCTGCTCGCCGTCCGCACGCATGTCCGGCGCAGACTCCTGGTCCAGGACATACAGATCTTGGGCGCCGACACCGCCGGCCTGAGGAGGCAGCTTCCCTCTCAGGTGCTCCACTTTGTGCTGCCCATCCCTGAAGGTTGCCGAGGGGTACCCAAGACCCTGATAGGGCAGCGGGGTGTTGCCGACGGGACGGCCCCAGCGCACCATTCCGGGCACGTCGACCTCGTCGTCCAGCAGCAGCAAAGCAACATCGGCTTCTTCCGGGTGAGTCCAGCGCACCGTTGCTCGGCAATGGACGTCAGCGTCCTGGGGGTGCCCCACACGCACGTCGATCCGGGCCCATGGCATGCCCTTGCTTTCCTCGGCGACGTGCCGGGCCGTCAGCACCAGGCGACGCCCGATCAGATAGCCGGTACCGATGCGACGGAACTCCTTGGCGTTACCACCACGGATCAGAGCCAGTCTTCGACGGTCCAACTCAGCCCTCGTCATCCCAGGAGCCGGACTGCCGACGACCGATCTCGGGGCTGGCTCCGCCCGTGGCCCGGTCCTTGACCTGTAGCTTCAGCGTCAGCTTGTGCCCGCGGACCGAGGAATGGGATCCGCCCCCGCCCACGGTCGCCACCCCGAACTGCAGCTTCCCCTCGCCCGTGCCGTCATTACGCAGTTCCAGCAGCAACTCCAGCTCGGCTTCCTCGATCTGAAAGGCGAACTGCTGCTGGGCTCCCCGGGCCTGGGCCTGGTAGAGCTCTTGCCGCAGTTCCTCGATGGCTGCGGCCAACCCGATCGTCGCCATAGCTACTCCTCTTCGACTGTGAGGTTCAGGAGTGAGTGGTGCCAGTCCCGGTGGTCGATTTCAACTTGCCGCGGGCCCAAGGCGTAGGTCATCACGAGTTTCCGGGTGGTGCGGCGGCAGGATCTGCTTGCGTGAGGTAGCGGTGGAGTGAGGTCTTGGGGATCCCGGTCTTGGCCGTGATCTGGCCGAGGCTGCTGCCCTGATGTTTGAGGAGCCTGGCGTACTCGATCTTGTCGGCGGGTGGTCGACGGGTCGGCCGATGCGGCGGTCGGCGGCTTCGGCGACGGCGCGGGCGTGGGTGGCGCGTTCGGCGCTGAAGGTGCGTTCCATCTCGGCTAGCAGGGCCAGCAGCAGAAAGGCGATGCGGCCCATGCCCTCGTCGGCGGTGTTGATCGGCAAGGGGTCGGCTAGTGAACGGACCCCGATCTGCTTGTCGTTGAGCTCGTGGACGAGATTGAGGACTTCGCGCAGATTCCTTCCGAGCCTATCGAGGGTGTAGACCACGATCGTGTCGCCGGACCGAGCGCAGGCAAGCAGATCGGTCAGGCCGGGGCGCTCGACGGTGGCGCCGCTCTTCTTGTCGACGTAGATCCGTTCGTCCGGGATGCCCGCCGCCCCGAGGGCGTCGAGTTGGCGTTCCAGACTCTGCTTGGTGGTGGAGACCCCGGCGTACCCCAAATCGAGGCCGCTGGCGGGGTGACGGTGGTCGGTTGGCATGGCCGTACCGTACCGGGAGCCGACGCCGTACGGGTTTTCCGGAACGTGATGCGTGGAACGACTTGCGGAACGGTCGGCGGGTTTGATCGCCCTAGGACGCGTACCTTCTGACGGAGCATCGGGATCCCTGTTCCGCTTCCAAGGATATGGAACACCGATGTCAGGTGAGATCGGTGCGGCCGAGTTCGCGGGCGCTGGGCAGGAAGTAGGCCGGGATGCCGACGCGTCGGTGAGCGCGATCACGAGCAGGCCATGGCACTTGCTCTTGCTTGCGATCTCCCCCGTAGCCTTTCGGGCAGGGGAGGTGCCCCCAGCGTCGGACGTCGCCGGGCAGACGGGACGTTGGGCGGGCGATGCTGCTGTGAAGACGCTCCCTAAGGGCTGACCTGCAGTATCCACCGGGCGCATGACAGCTACGGCACCTCGCTGCGTTGTCGAATCGTCCCGATACATCCAGTATTGGGATGGCTCTCCGCCTTGCGATGTACCGCATCTGACGCCGCGCGCTGGTCCGCCGGGTATTGCGGGACAGCCCTTAGGTGGGTGGTTGGCGGTAGATGGGGTGGGTCCAGGGTGGTGGTTGGGGTGGTGGCCTGGGGTGTGTGGTGGTGGGTGTGGGGTGGTCGATGCGGGTGGGTGGGTGGGTGGTCTTGTCGGTGTGGTTTTCGGTGGCGCGCAGGGCGGTGACGAATTCTTGGCAGGAGTTGTAGCGGTCGTCGGGGATTTTGGCGAGGGCTTTGGCCAGGACGTCGTCGAGGGCGGGGGTGATCTCGGGGCGTTTTTCGGTCAGGGCGGGTGGCTGGTCGTACTGGTGTGCCCACAGCAGGGCCATGTCTTCTTCGCGTTGGAAGGGGGGTTTGCCGGTGAGGGTTTCGTAGACGACGCAGGCCAGGCTGTAGAGGTCGCAGCGGCCGTCGACGGGGCGGCCGGAGATTTGTTCGGGGGCGACGTAGTCGAGGGTGCCGACGAATTCGCCGACGGTGGTGAATCCGGTGAGGGACAGGGATTTTTTGGTCAGTCCGAAGTCGGTGAGGTAGACGTGTTCGGGGTGGTCGATGTCGGTGCCTTTGGCGATGAGGATGTTGCCGGGTTTGACGTCGCGGTGGACGAGGTCGTGGTCGTGGGCGGCGTCGAGTGCGGAGGCGACTTGGGCGGCGATGCGGATGGCGGTGTGGACGGGTAGGGGGCCGTCGCGGTCGAGGAGGGCGCGTAGGTCGAGGCCGGAGACGTAGCGCATGGCGATGTAGAGGACGCCGTCGGTTTCGCCGGCTTCGAAGATCGGCACGATGTGGGGGTGGTCGATCGCGGCGGCTACGCGTGATTCGTGGGTGAAGCGGCGGCGGAAGGTGTCGTTGCGGGCGAGTTCGGGGGCGAGGAGTTTGAGGGCGACGGTGCGGTCCAGGCGGAGGTCTTTGGCGCAGTAGACGACGGCCATGCCGCCGCGGCCGATCTCGCGCTCGATGCGGTAGCCGGCGATTTGCTGGCCGATCAGGCCGGAGGGCCGGCCCGCGTACAGGCTCATGTCGTTCGATGCCTGTTCCATCAGGCACCCCTGTCACCGGTTTGCCGGCGTGGTGAGGGCCTGGGACGGTGCCCTGTGCCGGCGGGTGTTCGGGTGGGTGTACCGGCGCCTGTAGGGGCGGGTGTGCGGGCCGGCTGGTCGTGGACCAGGTCCCGGGTGTGCCGCGCGTGGCCCGGTGGTGAGCCGGCGGAGCCGGCGGTGTACGGGGGCCCGGCCGGTTTAAGGTCACCGGTTCCGCATCCGGGCCGGCCCGCCGGTACCGGAGTCCTGCGGCCCCTGCGGCTGCCGTCCGGACCGCAGCGCCTGCCCGTGTCCGTGTCCGGGTTGCGGCAGCCGGTGAGGCTGCCCTGTGCGGCGCCGGGGGCGCGGGCGCGGTGCCTGTCGGCGCAGGGGTCCATCGCGTGGCTCTCGGCTCTGGCCGTCCGGTTCCCGTGAGCAGCCCTGGCGCGCAGGGCGGGGTGGGGTGGGGTGGGGGTGTGGTCGGTGACGATGGCGTTGGGCGGGCCGGATCCGGCGTGGTGGTACCGGCTCGGACTCATCGCCGCGAAGCCGGTGCCGCAGCCGCCGGGGCCGGGGCCGGGGCTGGGGTTGGTTTCGGGGACGAGTTCGGGCGCGGTCGGCGCGTCGGGCCGCTCTCCCATGCCTGAATTCTATCGAGTGATCCATAGGGCTGCTTGCCCCAGATCAGTGTCCGCCGCTGGTGGGGGCTTGTCCGCCCGTGCCCCACCCGGTTCGTGCCCTACCCGGTTCGTGCCCTACCCGGTTCGTGCCCTACCCGGTTCGTGCCCCACTCGGTTCGTGATCATCTTGGTGTTCGCCGGGTGGCTTGTGGGGCTGGCGTATCGGTGTCGGCACGGCTCGGAAGGACGAAAAAGAGAGAGGGGAGCCGGCGAAATGCGGTGCGCCCAGTGACGGCGTGCGTGTCGGCGGGCTCTCGCCTCACGTGCTGTGCCTTCGCCGGCCTTGTGTGATCCAGGCGTCATCTGCCGGGTGGGTGGCTGGAGTAGTGCTACGCCGTGTGGTGCTCGGGTCGTCGTCGCTCGAGCACGTACGCCAGCGGGTTGGGGCCGGCATGGTTGTGGCGAGTGCCGGCTGGATGGGTGGGACCCGGTCGGGTGGGCCTGGTCTGTGTGGGCTGCGGGTGCGGGACTTCGGGTCCGGTCTCGGGCGGGTGGCCTTCGCGCGTGGGCAGGAGCGGGAACGGCATGGTGATGTCTGCGTTCATGGTTGCCGGGCCGTTTGGGTGCGTGATGAGCGGGCGGCTGTTCGGTCTGCGGTCCCGGGGCGGGGTTTTGGGGCCGCTCCCGGACTTCACCAGGCCAGTATCCTTCGTATAGTGGTTTTCTTCAGGTGAGTGTCCCGTTCGCGGTCAGGTGACGACGAGGCCGAGGAGGAAAGGGTGGTGCCGTGACCGGTCCCGTGGAGCAGGCGTGCCCGATCAGCCCGGTGATCGACTTGGTCTTCAGTCGCTGGACCACTCCCATCCTGTGGGTCCTGGAGCACCATGGCCGGCTGCGTTTCCATCAGCTGCAGCGGCACCTGCCGGCCATCACTCCCAAAGTCCTCACTCGGCGTCTGCGCCGGCTCGAACGTGACGGCCTGATCATCCGCACCTACCATGCCGAGATCCCTCCGCGGGTCGAGTATGAGATCAGCGCCCTGGGCCGCACCCTGGTACCCCTCTTCGGCGCTCTCACCGCCTGGTCCCAAGCACACTTTGTGCAGGTGGCCGATCCCCGCCGGGCCTACGACACCGCGCGGCAGGAAGAAGAAGCCTGGGCCGAAGGCCGAGCCGGCGAACCGGCCTGATCAGCGGGCCGGCGGGCCGGCTCACGCCGCGCCCCTAGCCCGCCCCCGGGGGGAATCTCCACGCTCGGATACGGGATCTTGCGGGGGGTAGGAGCCGCGTGGCTCTGTTCACGAGAGAGGGTTCTGGCTCGCTTTCCGTGATGCGCGCACGCTGCGTGAGGGCTGACCCTCGGATCAGACAGTTGCCTGAAGATGACCAGGGCCGATTTTGGTGTGGTCGACAGTGCGGCGTCGTGGAAGAGACGTTGCCCCGCCTGGAGGGGCTGCTGTTGCCGTCCATCGCGGACGTGTCGGTGCTGTCGCTGGACGTGAGCCACGAGGCGATACGCGTTGCGGCCTGCAGTGCGGCGCCGAGGGCGGCGTGTCCAGACTGTGGGAGAGAGTCGAGCCGGGTGCACAGCTCTTACCTGCGGTTTCCTGCGGACGTGCCCAGTGGGGGACGTCGGGTGGTCCTCCAACTGCGAGTCCGGCGGTTCTTCTGTCCAAAGTCTTCGTGTGCCCGGCGAACGTTCGCCGAGCGGATGCCGGGACTCACCCGAAGGCACAGCAGGTGGACCGAGCGGTTGGGGTCGACTCTCGCCGCGGTCGGCCTCGCCCTCGCCGGCCGCGCCGGCGCCCGCAGGGCACGGGCCTTCGGGGTGTCCATCAGTGGCAGCGCGGTGTTGCGGCTGCTCGGCGCGTTGCCTGAACCGGAAGTCCCCGCCCCGCGGGTAGTCGGTGTCGATGAGTACGCCACACGTAAAGGACGGGTCTACGGCACGGTGTTGGTCGATGTCGAGATCCGCCGGCCGGTGGATCTGCTGCCTGACCGGGAGGCGTCCAGCCTGGCTGCATGGCTGGCGAAGCGACCCGGGATCGAGGTCGTCTGCCGGGACCGCGCGCCGTTCTTCGCGGAAGGCGCCACGACAGGGGCGCCCCAGGCCGTCCAGGTCGCTGACAGGTGGCACTTGTGGAACAACCTCGGCGAGGCCGCTGGGCGGGCAGTCGCCCGCCACCGCCAGTGCCTGCGCGTCCCCGACCGGGAGGAGAAAGCCGACGAACCGATGCCGCCTTGAGGAGAAGGCGGACTCTCCCTGGCGGAGCGACCGGTTCGCCAACCGCATCCGGGCCAGGCACGCCACCGTCCACGCGCTGCTGGCAGCCGGCCACAGCCGCCGCTCCATCGGACGCCAGCTGAACATGACCCACCGCACCGTCAAGAGCCTCGCCGACGCTGCCAAGCCAGAAGACCTCTTTCGCGGCCAGTGGCAGCACAACAGGACCTCCGTCCTCGACGAGTACAAGCCGTACCTGGACGGCCGTTGGGACGAAGGCTGCACCAACGCCTGGGAGCTCTGGGAAGAGATCGTTCCCTTGGGCTATCGAGGCAGCTACGGCCGGGTCAGCGCCTACCTGCGGGAGAAACGCACCTCGCCGCGGCCGGTCACCGCGCAACCGCCGGCACCCCGCGTGGTGACGAAATGGATCCTCAGCCGACCCGGGACGCTGACCGAGATCGAACAGCTCCGGCTCAAGGCCGTCCTGGCCCACTGCTCCGAACTTGACGCCCTGACCGGTCACGTCCGGTCCTTCGCCCAGATGCGCACCGAGCGCCAGGGCGGACGGCTCCCGCAATGGCTCGACGCCGTCCGCCAGGACGGCCTGCCCAGCCTCCACACTCTCGCGGCAGGCATCGACCGAGACCGCGACGCGGTCATCGCCGGACTCACCCTGCCCTGGAACTCCGGCGTCGTCGAAGGACACGTCAACAGGATCAAGATGCTCAAGCGCCAGATGTTCGCACGTGCCGGCTTCGCACTGCTCCGCAAGCGAGTCCTCCTCGCCCCGTGACCGATGTCAGTGGCTCCTGGAACCATGCCTCCGTCCGAGACAGCCATACCAGGAGCCATGCATGGGAACGTGGGGAACCGGCCCGTTCGACAGCGACCTCGCCGCAGACTTCGTCGATGAACTTGAGGGACTCACCCACCAGCAGGTCATCGACGTGCTCGAGCGGGCATTCCAGCGAGTCACCGACTCGGGAGCACGCGTCGATGGCGGAGACGGCGCCGAAGCCGTTGCCGCTGGCGCTCTCGTCGCCGGCACCATCCCGGACAGCCCCATCGTGATCGACCCCGATGACGGCCCCAGAGAACCGCTGCCCGAACTACCAGCATCGCTCCGCGCGTCGGCCAGGCTCGCACTGGACCGGGTTTTTCAGGACGGATCAGAAATGGCGACCGGCTGGGTGGACAGCGCCGACGCCGACCAGTGGCGCCAGGAAGTGCAACAGATCCTCCAGGCACTCGAAGCACCCACTGATCACTAATCGTGACCGGTTCACGGAAAGCGAGCCAGAACCGGAAGTCGTGAACAAAGCCAAGCCGTGTTTTCGGGGCCTTGAGCGGTTTTGGCCGGTTGTGCCGGGGGTGGTTCGGTCACCGGGGGAGCGGTGGGTGGGTGGCCGGTGGCCGGCTGAAGACGGGCCGGGTCCAGGGTGGTGGCTCGGGTGGCGGTGCGGGGTAGGGGGGAGCGGGGGTGGGGCGCAGGTCGATGCGGGTGGGCGGATGGTTGCCGTGGTGGTTTTCGGCGGCGCGCAGGGCGGCGACGAATTCGAGGCAGGAGTTGTAGCGGTCGTCGGGGACTTTGGCGAGGGCTTTGGCCAGGACGTCGTCGAGGGCGGGGGTGATCCCGGGGCGTTTCTCGGTCAGGGCGGGCGGCTGGTCGAACTGGTGCGCCCAGGGCAGGGCGATGTCTTCCTCGCGTTGGAAGGGAGGGGTGCCGGTGAGGGTTTCGTAGACGACGCAGGCCAGGCTGTAGAGGTCGCAGCGGCCGTCGACCGGGCGGCGGGAGAACTGTTCGGGGGCCGAGTAGTCGACGGTGCCGACGAATTCGCCGACGGTGGTGAATCCGGTGAGGGACAGGGATTTCTTCGTCACCCCGAAGTCGGTGAGGTAGACGTGTTCGGGGTGGTCGATGTCGGTGCCTTTGGCGATGAGGATGTTGCCGGGTTTGACGTCGCGGTGGACGAGGTCGTGGTCGTGGGCGGCGTCGAGTGCGGAGGCGACCTGGGCGGCGATGCGGATGGCGGTGTGGACGGGCAGGGGGCCGTCGCGGTCGAGGAGGGCGCGCAGGTCGAGGCCACAGACGTAGCGCATGGCGATGTAGAGGACGCCGTCGGTTTCGCCGGCTTCGAAGATCGGCACGATGTGGGGGTGCTCGATCGCGGCGGCCACGCGTGATTCGTGGATGAAACGGCGCCGGAAGACGTCGTTGCGGGCGTTTTGGGGGGCGAGGAGTTTGAGCGCGACGGTGCGGTCCAGGCGCAGGTCTTTGGCGCAGTAGACGACGGCCATGCCGCCGCGGCCGATCTCGCGCTCGATGCGGTAGCCGGCGATCTGCGCTCCGATCAGACCGGAGGGCCGCCCCCCGTACGGGCAAAGGCTCATGTCGCTGGCGGCTGCCTGCTCCATCAGGCACCCCCCTCACCGGGCCGCCGGCGCCGCCGGTGCGGCCGGTGCGGCCGGTGCGGCCGGTGCGGTGTCCTGGCGCCCTGGCGTGCTGCGGCCCGGGCGCATCGGCGTCCTGGGCGTTGCGGGCGTGGCCCGCCGTGCGCCGGGAGCAGAGCCCCAGGCACCCGGTGGCTGTCCGTGTCCGTGTTGCTGGGCGGGCCGGTCTTCTCCCCGCGGCTCAAGGGCCCGCCCGGTGTGGCCGGGGTGGGCGCCGGTGTGCGCGGGCCGGGTGCCCGGCGTGTGCGTGCGCTGTCGCCTTGCCCCGTAAGGGCGCGGGCCGGGCGGCGGCGGGCGCCGCTGTGTCCGGCGCCCGCGGCGTCGCCCATCGGGTGGCAGATGACGTCGCCGGGGCCCGCCAGGGTGGTCGTCGTGGCTGAGGGGGTGGTCATTTCGTCCTCGGTGAACAGTTCGCGTGCCCGGCAGTCCGTGCTGCTGCCGGGGCGGTCACCGTGCGTTCGAGCAGTTCCTGCGGGGCCGGCCGGAGGGCCGCGGCGGCGGTGTGGGCCAGGTGGCCGATGACGGGGAGGCCTGTGCCGGCACCGGTGCCGGCACAGGCGTCGGCGTCGGCGTCGGTGCCGGGGTGGGGGCGGGTGCCGGGGTGTCGAGGACGTCCTCGCCGTAGAGGTCTTGCACCCAGTTGGTCTGGTAGATGGTCTCCAGATACCGCTCACCCAGGTCCGGGGCGATGGCCACCGCGGTGAGTTCCTGTTCCTCCTGGCCGGCCAGCCAGTTCATCGCGCCGCTGACCACCGTGCCGGTGGAGCCCCCGAACAGGAACCCGCGCCGGGCCAGCCGGTGACAGGTCCGGATGGCGTCGGCCTCCGGCACGTGCACCACCTCGTCCACCAGGGAGGCATCCAGCATCGGCGGACGCACGCTGGTACCCAGGCCGGGGATCATCCGCCGGCCCGGGGTGTCCCCGAAGGTCACCGAGCCCTCGGTGTCGATCGCCACGATGCGTACCGGCCGGTGCCACTGGCGGAAGTAGCGTGCGCAGCCCATCAGGGTCCCGGTGGTGCCGGCCCCGACGAACAGCACATCCAGGTCGGGGAACTGCCGGGCGATGGCCGGGCCGGTCCTGCGGTAGTGGGCCATGCCGTTGTGGGGGTTGGTGTACTGGTTGAGCCACACATAGCGGTCGCCCGAGGCGCACAGCGCGCGGACGTGGTCGATGCGCGCGCCGAGGAAACCGGAGCCGGCGGCGGCCTCGGTGATGACGTGGACCTGGGCGCCCAGGGCCTCCATGAGCAGCCGGGTGGACAGGTTGCACCGGGAGTCGGTCACGCACAGGAACTGGTAGCCCTTGCTGGCTGCGATCATGCTCAGGGCCACGCCCAGGTTCCCCGAGGAGGACTCGACCAGGATCGAGTCCGGCTTCAGCAGACCGTCGCGTTCGGCGGCCTCGACCATCTCGGTGGCGGCTTTGAGTTTGATCGAGCCGGCGAAGTTGAAGCCCTCGCATTTGAGGAACAACGAGTGCCCGAAAATCGCCTCTAGGTCAACGAAGAGCTCGTCCTCGTTGAAGTCCTGGGGGACGGATATGACAGGCATGGTCGCCTCCTCGTCTGCGCAGAGCGCTCTGTGCCGCTCATCCGTATCGGAGCGGCTCATGGAAGAAAGGGAAGAAATCGAAGGCGAGGGCAACTCGCCGGAACACATCCAGTACGCCCGGCCGAAGCAGCCCTGTCATGCCACCGGAATTCGGGGCTTGACAGCCACCGTGAACGTGGTTAGCGAAACGTCGCCGTGGCCGGAACGGGGCTGTATCGCATGCCCGGGACCGGATGCATCCGCAGCCTCCGGCCCCCGCCACAGCCCCAACCCCCCGGCTGCTGCCCCGGCCCCCGCCACAGCCCCGGCCCCCGGGCACAGTCCCGGCCCCCGGGCCCGGCCCCCGGGCACAGTCCCGGCCCCCGGGCCCGGCCCCCGGGCACAGTCGTAGCCGGGCCTGCGGCGGCCTGAGTGGCCCGGGCCCGCAGGCCCGCAGGCGGTCCGCAGTGGTCCGCTGCCGTGCCGGTGGTCCGCGGGTGGTCTGCGGGTGGTCTGCCGTGCCGGTGGTCCGCGGGTGGTCTGTGGCCGGTCCGCCTCGCCCGGTCCGCCTCGCCCGGCCCGGCTGGTATCCGGCGGGGTGCGGCTGTGCGGATGCGGCGGTTGTCTGCCCGCGGCCCTGAGCCCTGGCGGCGCGCAGGAAACGCCGGGAAGTAACGGGCAGTGAATACGGGCGGAGTCCGCCTGCGGCGGCGGCCGATTACCAGGACCGGTTTGCTGCGTCAAGTTCCGAAATCCAGGGGCAGGACACGGCAGGACCCCCTCGGGCCTACTGGAGAGGCGTTCGGCACGAAAAACACGGCGGCATCGAGAGATACCGCCGCACGGGCGCGATCGAGTTCGAACGGCAACCCGACAGTGGACTGCACAGACTGCAGGTGGACGACAAATGTTTTTGTGGCTTGGTGACCAGAAAAGAGCTCACGACCTCGTGGCTTTTCCATCGCTCGCTCCCGCCGTCGCTTCAGCGACGCGAGGACGCCGGGCGGCGGCCCGACCGGCCGGCGCTGACCGGCACGTACGAGGGGAGCTCACGTGCTAGGGAAAACCATCGAGGCCACCCCGGCCACCCCGGCCGCTCCCGCCACCCCGGCCGCTTCGGCCGTTCCGGGTGGCACTCATGCCGTCATGGACAGCGGGCACGAAGGCGCGGTGGCCCGGACCGCGGGGCTTCTGGCCGAGGTGCTGGCCGGTGTCGTGCGCGCCGAGCAGGTGCCGCTGGACGGTCACTTCTTTCATGACCTGGGTGCCGACTCCCTGGTGATGGCCCAGTTCTGCGCCCGGGTCAGGAAGCGCGAGGACCTGCCCACGGTGTCGATGAAGGACATCTACCGGCACTCCACGATCCAGAGCCTGGCGACCGCGCTCGTCAGTGCCGCGCCCATCCCCGCCCAGCCCTCGGCACCGTCGCCCGGCCAGGTGCCGGACCAGGCGCCGAACGAGCCGTCGGCGCCGTCGCCCGACCAGGTGCCCGACCAGGTGCCGGACCAGGTGCCGGATCAGGTGCCGGCCGGGAGGGCGGCGACGGCGCAGGCGCCGGCCGGCGCGCGTCAGTACGTCCTGTGTGCAGTGCTGCAGCTGCTGCTGTTCTTCGGGTACTCCTGCCTCACCGCCGTCATCGCCGTCCGGGGCTATGAGTGGGTGCTGGCCGGCTCGGGCCTGGCCGGCCTCTACCTGCGCGCGGTGCTGTTCGGCGGCGCGGGTTTCGTTGCCCTGTGCGCCCTTCCGGTGGTGGCGAAGTGGCTGTTGATCGGCCGTTTCACCCGCCGTCAGATCCCCGTGTGGAGCCTTGGCTATGTGCGTTTCTGGCTCGTCAAGACCCTGATCCGCACCAGCCCGGTACGCCTGTTCACCGGTTCGCCGCTCTTTGTGCTGTATCTGAGGGCGCTGGGTGCGAACGTCGGCCGCGGCGTTGTGATCTTGTCCAAGCATGTGCCGGTGTGCACCGACCTGCTCACCATCGGGGATGGCACGGTGATCCGTAAGGACTCGTTCGTCTCCTGCTACCGGGCGCATGCCGGCCTGATCCAGATGGGCCCCATCACCCTCGGGCGCAACGTGACCATCAGCGAGCAGACGGTCCTCGACATCGAGTCGTCGATGGGTGACGGGGCCCAGCTGGGCCACGCCTCGGCTTTGCACGCCGGACAGGCCGTGCCCGCAGGCGAGCGCTGGCACGGGTCCCCGGCACAGCGCACCGACACGGACTTCAGGGCTGTTGCTCCGGCCGGCTGCACCACCCTGCGCAAGGTCCTGTACTGCCTGTGGCAGGTGCTGAGCCTGCTGATGGTGCACCTGCCGGTGGCGCTGGTCGGTGTGAGTGTCCTGGTGAAGGCCATGCCGCAGCTGGCAACGCTGTTGGGCTCGGCGCCGCTGGCCCTGACGAGCGGCGCGTTCTACCGCGACGCCCTGGCCGCCTCCTTCGTGCTCTTCTTCGGCGCGCTGCTCGCCGGCCTGCTGGTGGTGGGCACGGTGCCGCGCCTGCTGAGCCTGGCCGTCAAGCCGGGCACGGTCTACCCCCTGTACGGCTTGCACCACTTCATCCAGCGGACGGTCACGGCCATGACCAACCGCAGGTTCTTCACCACGCTCTTCGGGGACAGCTCCGCCATCGTCCACTATCTGCGCTACCTCGGCTACGACCTGTGCCGCGTCGAGCAGACCGGGTCGAACTTCGGCGCGCTTCTCAAGCACGACAGCCCGTACCTGAGCACGATCGGCAGCAAAACGGTCGTTGCTGACGGGCTCTCCCTCATCAACGCCGACTTCTCCGCCACGTCCTTCCGTCTCTCCCGGGTGTCGGTCGGGGCAGGCAACTTCCTCGGGAACAACATCGCCTATCCCTCCCGGGGCAAAACGGGCAAGGACTGCCTGCTCGCGACGAAGGTCATGGTCCCCATCGACGGACCGGTGCGCGAGGGAGTGGGCCTTTTGGGCTCGCCCAGCTTCGAGATCCCCCGCACGGTGGAGCGGGACAACAAGTTCAACCACCTGGAGAGCGGCAGCGAGCTGCGCCGCCGTCTGGCCGCCAAGAACAAGCACAACGCGCTCACCGCCGCGCTGTACCTGCTGGTGCGGTGGATCCATCTCTTCGCACTCACCCTCATCGCGATGGCTGCCGTGGACCTCTACCACTCCCTCGGTGCGCCGGTGTTCGGACTGGCCGGCGTGCTGACCCTCGCCTTCACCGCCTGCTACTTCACGCTGATCGAACGGGCCGTCACCCGCTTTAGGGACATGGAACCGCTGTACTGCTCGATCTACGAGCCGTCCTTCTGGCGGCATGAACGGTTCTGGAAGATGGCGTCGGTCGCCTTCGTGCACGCCTTCGACGGCACCCCGTTCAAGAACCTCCTCTGGCGGCTTCTGGGTGCCCGGATCGGCAAGCGGGTCTTCGACGACGGCCTCTCCCTGGTCGAGCGCACTCCCGTCACCATCGGCGACCACTGCACGCTCAACGCGGGCAGTGTGGTCCAGTGCCACTCGCAGGAGGACGGCACCTTCAAGTCCGACCGCACCACGATCAAAGCGGGCGTGACTCTCGGGGTCGGCGCCTTCGTCCACTACGGGGTGAGCATCGGCGACGGCGTACAGCTCGCCTGTGACTCCTTCCTCATGAAGGGCGAGGAAGTTCCCCCGAACGCGCGGTGGGGAGGAAACCCGGCCCGGGAAATACGGGACAACAAGGCCCACCTGACGGCCCGCCATGCCGGCAACGACCACGACACCGCCGTCCCGGCACGCGGCAACTGAGGCGCAGCACCACCACACGAACGTAAGGAAAGACACGATGGACATGCATGTCGACGCGGGCCGGGAGTTTTGGCGCGATGTTCTTCTCGCCGGTGGTTTCACCGCGATCCCGCGGTGGACGCACGATCCGGTGCCGGGCGTGGCCCGCTGCGAGGTGACGGTGCCGGACGATGTCGCGCAGGGGGC
>NZ_JBVJKN010000038.1:0-63097 GCF_055585225.1 Streptomyces sp. NPDC053673
GCGGCGGCGACACAGAGCCGGCCGCAGCTGATGCCCGCCGCGGCCCACGCCAGCAGCAGGAAGAGGACCCAGAACATGGCGGATTTCTACGCGAGGTCACCTCTTGCGCGCCATGGGAATTCCAGGATGCGGACGACCGTGTGTCATGGACCCGTGGTGGCGGGGCGGGGCCTGCTCACGGCGGGCGGCAGCGGCGGCAGGCTTCTGCCGCAGGTACTTCGGGGACGGGGTGACCGGGACGGCGGACCGCGGGGTCCTGCCGGGCACCGGCGGCGGGGGACCGGTCGGGCTCGCTGTGGCGGTGCCCGCGTCCTGTGCGGCGATGGCGTCGAAGTCGACGAGTCCGGTCGCCTCCAGGCACTCGATGTGGTCGAGGACGGCCGTGTTGGCGTCGTCGGCGAGGGCGCGCACCAGGGAGTTGCGGGTGGTGTGCCGGACCTCGGCGATCAGCGTGAAGAAGGTGCCATGGGCCTGGCGCAGGGTGTTGCTGAATCTGACCGCGTACTCCTGGCCGTGGGCGTCGGTCAGTTCGGTCAGCCAGTCGCGCTGCCGGTCCGTGGGCTGACTGGGCAGCTCCATGGTGAGCCGGGACGCGACCTCGCGGACCCGGGCGTCGAGATAGGTGTGGCCTTCGACGAGATGCCGGCCGGCCACGGTGACGGCGCGGCTCGGCGCCCGGCCGACGGCCTGCTGGCCGGCCGGGAGCGCCCACAGCCCGGCGAGTCTGACCTGGACGATGAAGTCCCGGTCGGCGGCGGACAGCGGGCCCCAGCGGGTCGGCACGGCATCGGCCGTGAGGCCGGCCGTCCCGTGCGTGCCGGCGCGGTCCGCGTACGACCAGAGGGGGAACACGAGCGCGGCGATGGTCGCCGTCACGGCGACGACGACCAGTCCGGTGCCGGCGAGCGGGGTGAAGCGGGCGGGGGTGCGCATGGTGCCTCCTGCGTGCGGCCCGCACGCTACTGGGCGCCGTGCTGATCCCGTGGGCGGTTGCGGGAAGTCAGCCGGAACTGCCCCCACCGCAGCTTGAACCCCCGCCTCCGCCGCAGCTGGATCCGCCTCCTGAGCTGCCTCCGCAGCTGGATCCGCCTCCTGAGCTGCCTCCGCAGCTGGAACCCCCGCCCGACGAGCTTCCGCAGCCGCTGCTCCCGCCGCAGGAGCTGCCGCTCGCGCCGCCGCACCCCCCGCCGCCCGACCCGCCGGAGCCGGGCCCCGACATGGCGCACCAGACGACGGCCGGGGCAGGGACGTACGCATCCGACGAGCCGCTGCCGCTGCTGCTGTGGCCGGCCCGCCCGCCGCCGGTCCGCACCAGCCGGGACGCCGCCATGAGCTGTGCCTGGAACACCGGGTCGGGCAGCGCGCGCACCCCGCCCAGCGCCACCCGGTGGCCGACGTCCGCGCTGTACGCATGCGCCGCGCGGTACTCCCAGGCCGCCCGCCGGCCCGCGGGGGTGACCTTGCTGCTCGCGCGCGCGGCGCAGACCAACCCGATCACCAGGCCCGCGAGGCAGGCCGGCAGCACCTTCACGATGAACGGGAAGGGAGTGTCCGCAAGCCCGTCGTGCGCCGCGTACTGCACGATCGTCAGGACCATGGAGAGCGGCAGCATGACGAAGGACGCGGCCGCCTGCCAGCCGCCCCGGACGCGCCACGGGCGGCCCGCGCCCGCCGGAACCATCAGTCCGCGTGCCGCAAGCCCGTCGCCGATCTCCTGCACCGCGGGGTTGCGCATCACGGCGAGCCGGAGCGTGTGCAGGGCGCCGCTCGGCGCCGCGGTGAGTTCGAGCAGGACGGCGCGCTCGACATGGTTGCGGGCGACGGGCTGCTGGACGGCGACGATGCCCGGGCCCCCGACCGCCAGGCGCCCGTCCGCCTGCATCGCGGCGAGGGCGGTGTCGGCGACACGTGCGGGCCCGCCGTTCAGGAACGCGACCTCCAGCAGGTCGTGCACGGGGCCGCCGGGGCCGCGGCGCGTGCCCGCCACACCCTTGATCAGCAGCACCGAGGAGGCGGCCACGGCGAGATACACCAGCACGGCGAGTACGTTCATCAGCACGGGGGTCACCTCCGGACGAGTGCGGCGCGGGCCGCGCGTACGAAACGGGCCGAACGGCGCGGCGGGCGGGGCGCCGCCCGGTCCTGCCACCAGTGGGTGAGCCGCCGCCGGGCGGCCGGGTCCGCCGGCCGGCCCGCGATCAGCAGCTGCTCGGCGAAGTCCAGCGCGTCCCGCCGGTAGCCGTCCCGCATGGGGCGGGACTTGGCGTACGCCAGGAACGCGGGCCGGTAGCCGCTCCCGAGGATGTCCGGAAGCTCGGGCGCGACCTTGGCCACGACATCGGCCCGCTTGGCGGCGAGCGCGCGGATCTGCACCTGGAGCCGCCGCGGATCGAAGCCCTCCGGCGCGGGCGTCCCGGCGACCAGCGCGGACAGCAACGCGGCCTGGGCGAGCCCGACCCGCTCCCGCGCGGGCGCGCCGTCGGGCTCGGCCTGCTCGTGGCTGCCCTGCCCGTGGCCCGCCTGCCCGGACTCGGCCGGCGCGGACTCGGCCGGCGCGGACAGGAGGCAGGCCTCCCGCTCCACGGCGCCCCGTGTCTCGCCTCCGTCATCGCCTCGCGCACCGTCACCCGGTGCGGCGGCGGCCACCGTCGCCCGTATCGCCTCCAGTTCCGTCTCCAGCTCCGCCGCCGGCGGGAAGTCGTCGTCGCGCTCCAGCAGCACTCCCGGCGGGTCCGTCCGGGAGCACAGCTCCGCCAGGATGTCGAGGACCGGCCGGGAGACCGGATGCGCGTGCGTGTCGTGCCAGATGCCGTCGCGCTCGACACCACCTGCCACGTGGACGTACGCGATCGCCTCGACGGGCAGCTCGTCGAGGGCCTTGACCGGGTCCTCGCCCCGGTTGATGTGATTCGTGTGGAGATTGGCGACATCGATGAGCAGCCGTACGCCGGTCCGCTCGACCAGCTCCGCCAGGAACTGGCCCTCCGTCAGCTCCTCCCCGGGCCAGGAGACCAGCGCCGCGATGTTCTCCAGCGCGAGCGGCACCGGCAGGGAGTCCTGGGCGATGCGCACGTTCTCGCAGAGCACGTCCAGGGCGTCGCGGGTGCGCGGCACGGGCAGCAGATGCCCGGCTTCCAGGCGCGGCGTCGCGGTGAGGGGGCCACCGGCCCGGACGAAGGCGATGTGCTCGGTGACGAGCGGCGATCCGAGTGCCTCGGCACGCTCCGCCAGGTCCGCCAGCCGCTTCTCGTCGGGCCGGTCGGCCCCGCCGATCCCGAGGGAGACACCGTGCGGGACGACGGTGACACCGCGCTCCAGGAGCCGTACGAGGGAAGCGGGAAGGTGGCCGGGGCAGACGTTCTCCGCGACGACCTCGACCCAGTCGACGCCGGGCAGCCGCTCCACGGCGTCCGCGATCTCCGGTCGCCAGCCGATACCGGTGCCGAGCCTGCCGAGCGTGTTGAGCCTGCCGAGTGTGTCGAGCCGGTCGGGCGTGTTGAGCCGGTCGAGCCTCTTCATGGGTCCCCTCCTCTGCATGTGCAGTGGTCATGGCCCCGCCAGAGCCTGCCGAATCCGGAGGAGGGGACGTTCAGAGCTTGATTTGAGGTTCGTTCCGAGGGCCCAGGGGCCTGTCTCGCCGGACAGGCCCCTGGCCGTCAGCCTCCCGCCCCCGGCGCGGGACGGTCGGTGTTGACCGCGGTCGGCGGTCCGGGCTGCGTCGACGGCCGGGACGTGAACGACTGGTCCTGGCCCGTGGGAGCCGCCGGGGAGGGCGCGGGCGGCAGGTTGCCGTTCGGGGGCGGCGGGCCCGTGGGGCTGGCCGTCGCGCCGCCCGCGGCCTCGTTGGCGATCGCGTCGAAGTCCACCAGGCCGGTGGCTTCGAGCATGGTGATGTGGTCGAGGACGGTCTGGTTCGCGTCGCTCGCCAGCTGGCGTATCAGCGTGTTGCGGGTGGTGTGCCGGACCTGGGCGATCAGCGCGAAGACCTTGCCGTGCGCGTTGCGCAGCAGGTTCGCGAACTTGTACTCGTACTCCTTACCGGTCGCCGCCGACAGCTCGCGCAGCCAGCCCTGCTGCTGCTCGCTGGGCTGGTTCGGCAGTTCCACGCCGAGCTTCGCCGCCACATCACGGGCCCGCAGGTCGAGGTCGGTGTGGCCGACGACGAGGTGGTCCCCGGCGTCCTTGATGGCCTTGCTCGGCGCGCGTTCGATCGCCTGCTGGCCCGCCGGCAGCTCCCACAGTCCGGCCAGCCGGACCTTCACGAGGAAGTCGCGGTCGGTCGCCGACAGCGGGCCCCACTGCGTTGCCACGGACGAGGCGTTGAGGTTCGCCTGCCCGGTTCCGGAGCGGTCGGCGTAGGACCACACGGGGAACGCGAGCGCGCCGACAGTGGCGACCAGCGCCGCGATGATGAGCGCTGTCCCGTTGATACGCCGCAACAAATGTGCCTCCCGAGCCGTTGTGCGTGTCGCAGAATCAACCGGCAACCGAACCGGCGGTTCAACCTACTTGGCAGTACTGGAAGGTACGTAACAGGGCCCGGTTCTGTTCAGTTCTCCTCAGCCGCGCCCGGGACGGCCGGCCACGACCGTGACCGAGCCCGGCGCGATCTCCGTGAAGCCCGCGTCCCGTACCGTCGGCAGACCGCTCGTGGTCAGTTCGGCCCAGCGGCCGGGATGCGCGGTCCGTACGGCCAGCGGGAATCCGGCCTCGCGCCACGCCTTGCGCTCGGCGTCGTCCATGTCCCACCACAGCAGTTGCGCCCCGTGTCCGACCTGCGCCATCTCCTTGCCGGTCGACATGTGCAGATCGGGGTTGAGCCAGATCAGGGCCTGGCGGGGGTCGATGCCACCGGCCGGGTCCGCAGGGTTCGCCGTGTCCTGCGTGTCATCCGGGTCCTCGAGCTCCGTCCCCGACACCTGCAGTTTCACCAGCTCCTTGGGCCAGCCGTCCAGCGGCACCGGCGGGAACACCCGTACCTCGGCGGTCTCTCCCGTCACCGTGATGCCGGGGAGCGCCGAGGCCCGCCGCCACTCCGCACCGCGCGCCCGCCGCACCACCTTGCGGATCCGGGCGTCCTGCCAGTCCCGCATCGCCTGCGCCCATTCCCCGTCACCGAGCGAGCGCTCGTCCGAGAGGATGACCAGCACCGCGCGGGCCGCGGCCTCCAGCGCGTCGGTACGGGACGGCGGAGCGGTCTTCTCGATCCGGACCACGAGCGGAAGGACGTACTGCGGAGCCTCGTCGCGCGTGGTGCGCTCCTGCCGGAAGGGACTGTCGGTGCTGTTCACCCGCTCAGTCTGCCAGCCGCCCTGTCGGCGGTTGTTGGCGATGGTTGGCGGAACGAAACGCTCCGGGTGACGATGCTCCGCATGAAGAGCGATCTCTTTGCCAGCGAGAACATGGCGCAGCAGGCTTCCGCACCCGGAATGAGCCTGCAGAACGCCAAATCGATCAAGTACGCCGTCAACGGGGAGATGTTCGCGCGACAGGGAGCGATGATCGCCTATCGCGGAAACCTCCAGTTCGAGCGGAAGGGCCAGGGCATAGGCGGCATGCTCAAGCGCGCCGTCACCGGCGAGGGTCTGCCGCTGATGGCCGTACGCGGCCAGGGCGAGGCCTGGTTCGCTCACGAGGCCGCGAACTGTTTCATCGTCGACATCGACCACGGCGACGCGCTCACCATCAACGGCCGCAACGTCCTCTGCTTCGACCCGACGCTCGCGTACGAGATCAAGACCGTGAAAGGCGCCGGAATGACCGGGGGCGGCCTGTTCAACAGCGTCTTCACCGGCTACGGCAAGCTCGGGGTGATGTGCGAGGGCAACCCGCTGGTGATCCCCGTCACCGCGCAGCAGCCCGTGTACGTGGACACCGACGCGGTCGTCGGCTGGAGCGCCCAGCTGAACACGTCGCTGCACCGCTCGCAGTCCATCGGCTCGATGATCCGCGGCGGCTCGGGCGAGGCGGTCCAGCTGATGCTGCAGGGCGAGGGATTCGTGATCGTCAGGCCGAGCGAGCTGACCCAGCAGAAGGCGTCGGCGAACTGAAACTGCGAGGAGTGGGCCGCCGTTACGGCCTGGGCGGCCCGTGGGTGCTGCGCGGAGTCGGCCTCGACCTGGCCGCGGGGACGCTGGTCCGGGTCGAGGGCGGCAACGGCAGTGGAAAATCCACCCTGCTGCGGCTGCTCGCCGGGATCGACGCGCCGACCGAGGGACGCATCACGGGACGGCCGCGCACGGCGTACGTGCCCGAACGGTTCCCGGCCGCGCTGCCGTTCACCGCGACCGGCTATCTCGTCCACGTCGGTCGTGTCCATGGCCTCGGCCGCGGTGCGGCGGAGCGCGGCGCGCGTGAGTGGCTGGAGCGTTTCGGGGCCGCGGGCCGTGCGCGTACGCCGCTGACCGAACTGTCCAAGGGCACCAGCCAGAAGGTCGCGGTGGCCCAGGCGCTGCTCGCCGCGCCGGAGCTGCTGGTCCTCGACAAGGCCTGGACAGGTCTCGACACCGGGGCCCGCGCCGAACTCGACCTGGCCGTCGCGCAGCGCGTCGCCGCCGGAGCGACGGTCGTCTTCGTCGACCACGATCCGCGGCGGCTGGCGGGCGCGGTCGACGTGGGGCATCGCGTCGAGGGCACGGGGCTGGTGCCGGCGCCGGTCGCGCCCTCACCTGTGGCGGCAGGAGCGGTCCGCATCGTCGTGTCGGGCCCGCCGGGAGCGGCACTGCCAGCCGGGCTGCCGCTGTCGCGCACGCGCGGTACGGGTGCGGACGGTGCGGGTGCGGACGGTGCGGGCTCGGGCGTGGGTGCCGTTGCCGGCGCGGACCGTGCGGGCACGCACGGCATCGCCGTCCTGGAGGTGCCGGACACCCACTCGGACGCGGCGCTGCGGGCACTGCTGACGGCCCGCCCGCCGTGGCACGTACGGTCCGTGGCCCCCGTCCCCGTGTCGGCCGGTCCGGACGCCGGGGCCCGCGAGCGGGACTCATGAGCGCGCTCGTCCGCTACCAGTCCGCCCTGCTGGTGCGCTCGCAGCGCTGGCTGGCGCCCGTCCTGCTGTACGCGGCCTTCCTTGCCGTCGGTGTGCAGTCCGGGCAGCCCGTGCTGGACTCGCTCGGGTACGCCGCCGCCGCGCTGTTGCCCGTCACCGCCTGGCTGGTCCGGGTCTGCGCCAACCAGGAGCCCGCCGCCGCCCGGAACATCGTGGCAGCGGCGGCCGGCCCGCCGCGGGTCCATCTCGCCACGCTGGCCACGGCCGCGGGCTGGGCGACCCTCCTGGGCGCCGCCGGCACGGTCGTCGTCGCGCTGATCAGCAAACCGATGAGCGGCGACAACCGCGTCGCCGTCCCCCTCCTGCCCGCGACGGCCGCCGGGCTGCTCGCCGCCGCGGTGTGTGTGCTGACCGGCGCGGCCGTCGGGGCGCTGTGCACCCGGCCGGTGCTGCACGGCCGCGGCTGGTCGATCGCGGCCACCGCGTCGGCCTCGCTGCTCGCCCTGGTCCTGACCGGCTCCCCGGCGCAGGCGGCTGTCACCGGCCTGGTCACCGGCTCCCGCACCGGGGCCATGCACTACCCGGTGGCTCCGCTCGCGGCGGCGGTGCTGGTCGCGGCCGCGGCGTTCGCCCTGACCTGCCTGCTGAGCCACCGGCGCGACGGCGGCGACGGGTGACGGGTGACGGGTTACGAGGAGACGACGGTGACGACGGGGACGACGGGAGCGGCGGCGCCGTTCCCCGCTCCGCCGCCGGTGCACCCGGTCAGCGCCGCCCCGATCGCCGCCAGTGCCGTCAATCTCCGTACAAAGATGCTCACTCGCGGAAAATATACGATCATCCGTTGATGCCGGGAACACCTCGCCCTGACGGTCGGTCAAGAAGATTTCTTTGCCGATGCGATGAGCAGAACCGGGTGCGCCATCCGTATGAAGGGCCGGACGCGTCCCCCGGTCTCCTTCGGCGACCGGAGTCCGTACCCCCCCGCAGGAGGCAAAGAGTTGAGTCACAGGCGCATACCCAAGCGGAAGGCGATTCTCGCCGGAGCCGGGGCGGTGGGCATTGCCGCAGCGGCCGTGCTGCTGCCGAATGCCAACGCTTCGCAGTCCGGGTCGGGGGACGAGCCGGACGCCCCCAGGAAGATGAGCGCGGCGTCCGCCTCGAAGCTCGTCCAGCAGCTGGGCAAGCAGCTCGGCGAGTCCTACGGCGGGGCGTACTACGACGCGGCGAAGAAGCAGCTCGTCGTCAATGTCGTGGGCGACAACGACAACGTGAACGGCCAGGTCGAGCGGGCCGGTGCGGTGGCCCGCAGCGTGCAGAACAGCGCGAGCACCCTGAAGTCCGCGACGCAGTCGCTGTCCCGCGACGCGAGCGTTCCGGGGACCGCCTGGGCCGTCGACCCGAGGACGAACCAGATCCTGGTCACCGCCGACCGCACGGTCACCGGCGGGCGCTGGGACAGAGTCGAATCGGCGGTCGAGTCCCTGGGTGACGGCGTGGCCCGGATCCAGAAGTCCGCGGGCGAGTTCAAGCCCCTCATCGAGGGCGGGGACGCCATCTTCGGCGGCGGCTCGCGCTGCTCGCTCGGCTTCAACGTGACGACGCAGGACGGGCAGCCCGGATTCCTCACCGCTGGCCACTGCGGCGTCGCCGCCGAGCAGTGGTCGGAGGACCAGAACGGCGCGCCCATCGGTACGGTCCAGGAGGCCGTCTTCCCCGGCGAGGGCGACTTCGCACTCGTCACGTACGACGATCCGGGCACCGAGGCTCCGAGCGCCGTCGATGTCGGCAACGGACAGCTCGTGGAGATCGGGCAGGCGGCCGACGCGGCCGTCGGCCAGGAGGTCTTCCGCATGGGCAGCACCACCGGCCTGAACGGCGGCCAGGTCACCGGCCTCAACGCCACCGTGAACTACCCGGAGGGCACGGTCACGGGGCTCATCCAGACCAACGTCTGCGCGGAGCCGGGCGACAGCGGCGGAGCCCTGTTCACCAGGGAAGGGGACGCGGTCGGCCTCACCTCGGGCGGGAGCGGGGACTGCACTTCGGGCGGTGAGACGTTCTTCCAGCCGGTGACGAGCGCACTGGCCGCGGTCGGCGCCGAGATCGGCTGACACACGCAGCGGTGGGCCCCGGGCATCGGCGGATGCCCGGGGCCACGCGCGGCCTCTCCCGTCCGAACGCGCGCTCGGGCATCCTCGACGCGGAAGCGGCGTGCGCCGTGGGTGCGTTCCGGAGAAACGGGTGGGGAACATGAGACGGATCACGGGTGCCGCGGGGCTGTTGGCCGTGGCTCTGCTGGTGTCGGGGTGCGACGGGAGCGGCGCGGCGAAAGGCGCGCCGGACAGCACTGCGAGCAGCGCGCCGGCCACCGCCTCCCCGTCTTCGCCCTCGTCCCCGCCGTCCCCTTCGCCGTCCCTTCCGTCCCCTTCGCCGTCCCTTCCGTCTCCTTCGCCCTCCCCGCCGGACGTGCCCACCGCCGTCCCCGCCCCCGCGCCCACCGGCAAGGACGAACGACTCGTCGCCGCGACCATGACCGGTGGCATCGACGGCCGTCACGAAAGCGTCATCGTCCGCGGCGACGGCTCGTACACCCGCCTGGAGCGCGGCAAGCCCGATGAGTCGGGCCGGTTGACACCGGCCGAACTCGCGACGCTCCGCAAGGCACTTTCGGACGCGGACTTCCCGCGACTCCCACGGATCTCGATGGGAGATCCGGTCCCTGACGGACGGGTGTACGCGATCATCTACGGCGGCCGCGAGGTCGTGACCGGCGACCCGGCGCCACCGCCCGCGCTCGGCAAGGTGCTCTCCGCGCTGCCGTTCGCGGACCGGTGACCCGGACCGGCCCCGCGGGGATCAATTCCGGCGGCATCAATTCTGGCGAGGCGACAGTGGGTTGTACCACGTTTGACTTTCTTGTGGTGGTATGCCTACTTTAGGGACAGATTGTTGGAAGTATTCGCCTTCTTGCTTTCATGAGGAGGCGAACAATCTCAAGATCCCGATCGACGACCCACCAGGGACGTCGTCCGACGGACAGATGCCCCGCCGCGGGGCCGCTCAACGGAGCAGCCCGGGCAGGCCCGATGGCACGCGCTCAGCGCGTGAGCCGGCCGTGGCAACTCACGCCATGTTCAAGGCCGACGTACCGGGTCCTTTCGTGAACGCATCGTATTCACGCTGGTGCTGACGCCACCGCGGCCGTGCAGGGCTCTCAGTCCCGTCCATGCCCCGGGAAGGGAAAGCACCATGCGGGCAATGACATCCAGGATATTCAGGCTGTGCGCCAGCCTGTTCGCGGCTCTGGCTCTGACCCTCGGCGGAGCCGGCATGGCGAGTGCCACCAGTACGTCCAGCACGGCCCACCCGTCGCACGGCTATTGCGTCTACTACTACTCGGTCGGGTTCGGCTTCTTCGAGCCTTACTACGACTACTGCTATGACTACGGCTACTACGGCGGCTACTACGGCTACTACGACGACGGCGGCCGTGGATTCGGTGACCGTGGCGGCGACCGTGGATTCGGTGACCGTGGCGGTGACCGCGGCGGCGACTTCGGCGACCGCGGCGGCAACGGCGGTGACCGTGGCGGCAACGGCGGTGACCGTGGCGGCAACGGCGGCGGTGGCGGTGGCGGCGGTCGCCGCTGACGCCCGAGGACTGACGGCGCATCACTTCGGTGACGCCGGCACGTTTCACTCCGGCGGTCCCCGCATCGCGACGGCGGCGCGGGGACCACTCGCGTCCGCCGCGCCGGCATGGGAATACGGACATCGGAATACCGGCTCACTCCGACCGCCTCGCTACCCCCTCCAGCAGCAGCTTCCTGGACACCTCCACGTCGAAGGCCCCCTTCGGATACTGCGGATCCAGCTCTTCCAGGTGCTCCAGGAGCAGTCGGCTGACCGCCCAGTTCCGGTACCACTTGCGGTCGGCCGGGACGACGTACCACGGCGCCTCGGGAGTCGAGCAATGCTCCAGCACCAGCTCGTACGCCTTCTGGTACGCGGGCCAGAGCGCGCGCTCCTCGATGTCGCCCGCGTCGAACTTCCAGTGCTTGTCGGGATTGTCCAGCCGTGCCAGCAGCCGCCGGCGCTGCTCCTCGTACGAGATGTGCAGGAAGACCTTGACCACCGTCACGCCGTCCTCGGCGAGCGACTTCTCGAACTGGTTGATCTGGTCGTAGCGGCGGCGGATCCGGCCGCGAGGTGCCAGGTCACGCACCCGCGCGATCAGGACGTCCTCGTAGTGCGACCGGTCGAAGATGCCGATCTCCCCGGAGCGCGGCAGCTCCCGCATGATCCGCCACAGGAAGGGATGGTCCTGTTCCTCCGGGGTCGGAGCCTTGAACGCCTTGATCCGGCAGCCGGCCGGGTTGAACAGACCGATCACATGCTTGACCGTGCCGCCCTTGCCGCTGGTGTCCATGCCCTGGAGCACCAGCAGCAGCCTGCGGCGGTCGCCCGCCGTGCCGGCCGCGTACAGCCGTTCCTGAAGGCCCGCGAGGCGTTCGCCCATCGCGGCGGTGGCCGCGAGGGCGGCGGCCTTGTCCCCGGGGCCGGCCGGGGTGGCCTCGGCGTCGTACGAGGCGAGGTCGACCCCGTCGCCCGGACGGACGCGGAGCAGTTCACGGAGCCGCTCGGGCTTCTCGTCCACGGAGTCCTTCTTCGCCATCTCGTGCCCCTTCCCGGTCCGGCCCGGTTCCCCGATCCTCCATCGGAACGGGCGGCCCCGCGAGCGAAGTGTGGTGGAAGTGCAGATTCAGGATCACCGGGGTCACACCGGCGAGGGCGGTCCGGTGACGATGGGCAGTCGCACCCTTGGGCCCGTGCTGCCACCGCGTTACGCGCGGATCGGCGCGCGGACGGCCGCATACGCGGCCGGCGCACGCGGCAGCGCACGCGGACCGGCGTCCACGGCCGCCCACGGCCGCACCCGGGTCAGCGCCAGGGGCCGGTCACCGCGAACGTGGTGCCGGGCGTGTAGCAGTTGACGTACATCGTCCCGCCGTCCGGCGAGAACGTGACCCCTGCGAACTCGCCCCACTCCGGCTCCTGCGGAGTGCCGATGTTCTGGCGGCCGCGGGCCAGCGCGTACACCTCGCCACGCTTCGTCAGCCCGTACACATGCTGCGCGCCGCTGCCGTCCTCGCACACCATCAGCCCGCCGCCCGGTGCCAGGCAGATGTTGTCGGGCGACTCGCCGGGCAGCTGGATGTCGGTCGACGGCCCGAAAACGATCACGAGCGTGAGGCGGCGCCGCCGCGGCTCGTACCTCCACACCTGGCCGAAGTGGTCGGCGGCCGAGCCGTCCTTGCTGCGGGCGAAGCTGGAAACGAAGTAGACGGACGAGCCTCCCCAGTAGCAGCCCTCCAGCTTCTGGGCGTGGGTGATGCCCTTGGGCCCGAAGTCCTGCAGCCGGACGGGCGTCTGCCGCGCCTGGGGATCGGGCACGGGGACCCATTCGACGCCGTCGAAGCGGGCGCCGGTCTCCTGGATCGCGGACAGGTCCGGCACCCCGGGCACCCGCATCGCCTGCAGCTGCCCGCCGGCCCGCAGCGAGCCCGTGCCGCCGAGCGGCTTCTCGGGCAGGAAGCGGTAGAACAGCCCGAACGGCTTCTCGAAGGCGTCCTCCGTCTCGTACACGATCCCGCTGTGCGGATCGACGGCGATCGCCTCGTGCTGGAAGCGGCCCATCGCGGTCAGCGGAACGGCTCCGGTGCGGCGCGGGTCGGCGCCGTCGACCTCGAAGATGAAGCCGTGGTCCTTGGCGTAGCCGTTGGTGCCGGCCTTGTCCTCGGTCTCCTCGCAGGTCAGCCAGGTGCCCCAAGGCGTGGGCCCGCCCGCGCAGTTGACGGCGGTGCCGGCGATGGCAACCCGCTCGTCCAGGACGTTGTTGCGTCCGTCGAGGGTGAGCGACGTACAGCCGCCCTTGCCGGCCGGGTCGTAGGTGAGGCCGTCGACGGTGGGGACACCGATGCGGGCGTCGCGCCGGTTCTCGTGGTTGCGTACGAGATGGACGCGACCGCGGCGGCCCCGGAGGGTGGCCATGCCGTCGTGGTTGCTCGGTACCGGCCCCTCGCCGGAGCGCAGCTGCTCGCCCTCCCGGGACAGGACCTGGTAGCGGAAACCTTTCGGCAGGTCGAGCAGTCCTGCCGGGTCGGGTACGAGCGGGCCGTAGCCCGAACGGCCGCGGGCGGCGGCGGTTCCCGTGAAGAGTTCGGAGAAGGCTCCGGTGAAGGCGATGCCGGCGATGCTCGCGCCGGTGCCGGTGAGGATCCGGCGCCGTGTCGCTGCCGGTGGCTCGGAGCCGGTCCCCTCCCCGGCTGTCGCTCGCCCTGCGGTCGCACCTTCGGCGTTCGTGGGTACTGCGGTCATGAGGCAACTCCCTGCTGGCGGACAGGAGATGTGACCCGCATGTGTGTACCACGCGTGCAGTTGCGCGTGAAGCATGCGGGTCACAGTGCCCCGTGGGGGAGCCGGTGCTACGCCAGCTTGGCGGTGAGCGTGATCGTCGTACCCGTCAGCGCCTGGCTCACCGGGCAGTTCTTCTTGGCCTCCTCGGCGGCCGCCTGGAAGCCGTTCTCGTCGAGGCCGGGGACCTCACCGGTGACGGTCAGGTGGATACCGGTGATGCCCTCACCCGGCTGGAAGGTGACGTCGGCCTTGGTCTCCAGACGGGTGGGCGGGTTGCCCGCACCGGTGAGTCCGTGGGACAGGGCCATGGAGAAGCAGCTGGAGTGCGCGCCGGCGATGAGCTCCTCCGGGCTGGTCTTGCCGTTCGCCTGCTCGGCGCGCGACGGCCAGGAGACGGGCTGGCTCGGGATGCCGGAGGAGTCGAAGGAGACGACGCCCGAGCCCTTGAGCAGCTCGCCTTCCCAGACGGTGTGCGCCGTACGCGTGGTGGCCATGATGGATCCCTTCTCAAAGACTGCAAAGTTTGCAATCGGTTCCAACCGGCCCCAACCTACTGGAACCTACTGGCCGACAAGGCCCTTCGCGTCCCGGGCGAGCGCCGTCAGCCGGGAGATCGCCCGGAAGTACTTCTTCCGGTACCCGCCCTTCAGCATCTCGTCGCTGAACAGCTGGTCGAAGGGGAGGCCGGAGGCCAGCACCGGCACCTCACGGTCGTACAGCCGGTCGGCGAGGACGACGAGCCGCAGGGCCGTCGACTGGTCCGGCACCGGCCGCACATCGGTGAGGCAGACCGCGCTCAGTTCGTCCGTCAGCGCGCCGTAACGGCTGGGGTGGACGCGCGCGAGGTGCTCCAGCAGCCGGGGGAAGTCGTCGAGCGAGGCGCCCTCGGTGGCGTACGCGGCCTTGGTCACCTGCTCGTCCGAGTACGGCGGCGGGGCCTCGGGCAGTCCGCGGTGGCGGTAGTCCTCGCCGTCGATCCGCAGCGGCCGGAAGTGCGCGGAGAGGCCCTGGATCTCGCGGAGGAAGTCGACGGCGGCGAAGCGGCCCTCGCCCAGCTTGCCGGGCAGCGTGTTGGAGGTGGCCGCGAGCGCGACGCCCGCGTCCACGAGCTTGCCGAGCAGGGTCGAGACGAGGACGGTGTCGCCGGGGTCGTCCAGCTCGAACTCGTCGATGCAGAGGAGGCGGTGCCCGCTGAGCGTCTTCACCGTCTGCTGGAAGCCGAGCGCGCCGACGAGATTGGTCAGCTCCACGAAGGTGCCGAAGGCCTTGAGGGACGGCTCGGCGGGCGTCGCGTGCCAGAGCGAGGCCAGCAGATGGGTCTTGCCGACGCCGTAGCCGCCGTCCAGGTAGATCCCGCGCGGCCCGGTGGGCTCCGGCGGCTTCCTGGCGAACCAGCGGCGCCTGCCGCTGCCGGTGGCGTGCGCACCGCCCAGACCCGCCGCGAAGGTGCTCAGCACGGTGACCGCCTCGGCCTGGCTGGGCTGGCTCGGGTCGGGGACGTACGTGTCGAAGCGGACCGAGTCGAAGCGCGGCGGCGGCACCATCTCGGCGACCAGGCGGTCGGCGGGGACGTGGGGCTCGCGGGCGCACAGGGACAGCGGGACCGCTTCGGTTATGGGGGTGGTCGACACAACCATCCACTGTACTGAGTCGCGCCGTGCCCGGGTCCGCCGCACTCCGGTAGGCATGCCGGCGTCACGCCGCACTCCGGTAGGCATGCCGGCGTCACGCCGCACTCCGGTAGGCATGCCGGCGTCACGCCGCACTCCGGTAGCCGTGCCGGCGTCACGCCGCACTCCGGGAAGGGCGGCGGGGACGTGCCAGACTGCACGGCATGCGACGCCTGTTCCCTGTGACCGACCCGACAGCCGAGACGACCGACCGGGAGTGGGGGCTCGACGAGCTGGCCGACGCCTACGCGTACCCGTCCGGCGGCGGTCCCTGGCTGCGGGCCAACATGGTCTCGTCCCTGGACGGCGCGGCCCAGCACGACGGACGCTCCCAGCCGCTCTCCTCCGACATGGACATGCGGATCTTCGGCACCCTGCGGGCGCTGGCCGACGTGGTGGTCGTCGGCGCGGAAACGGTACGGCAGGAGGGCTACCGGCCGGCCCGCGCCCGGGAGGCCTTCGCGGCGCGCCGGGAGGCCGCGGGGCAGGGCCCCGCCCCCGCGATCGCCGTGGTCACCGCGAGCCTCGACCTGGACTTCACACTCCCCCTCTTCACCTCCCCCCTGGTGCCGACGCTGATCCTTACCGGGGCCGCGGCGCCCACGGACCGGGTCGCCGCGGCGCGGGAGGCGGGCGCTCAGGTGCTGATCGCCGGCGAGCGGCGGGGCGTCGACCCGGCCGGCGCCGTCCAGGCCCTGGCCGAACGGGGACTGAGGCGGCTGCTCACCGAGGGCGGACCGCGGCTGCTGGGCCAGTTCGTGGCGTCGGGAGTGCTGGACGAGCTGTGCCTCACCGTGTCCCCGACGCTCACGGCGGGGGACGCCCAGCGGATCGCGGGAGGCCCGTCGCGGAGGGTGCCCGAGCACTTCGCACTGGCGTCGGTGCTGGAGGAGGCCGGGTTCCTCTTCACCCGCTACCGTCGGATCTGACAAGCGGCGGAATTAGCCGCTCCGGTTCGGTCCGGGTGGGCACACTGGTCTCAGACCCCGTGCTGACACGGGGCAGGATGGTTTCCGCAGAAGGGCTCCTGACGTGTTCACAAGCGTATTGATGATCGAGAAGCCCCTCACGTCCACCGACGTGGAATTCGTCACGACCCTGCACGGGGACGAGCCGACCTCCTTCGTCGTCCTCATGCAACCGCGCGGCGACCAGGCCGACCTTCTGCTGCGCGCCATCGACGACGTGGCCATGGGTGAGCTGAAGGAAGCCGTCCGCGAGGGCGAGGAGCCCGGGGGCGAGGAAGCCAGGAAACCCGCGGAGCTCGCCCTCGAGAACTCCCTGGCCGCCCTGCGGGCCGCCGGCTCCGAGGCCGTCGGGCAGGTCGTCGAGGACCACCCCCTGGACAAGATGAAGGCCGTCGTCGAGGAGTCCGGCGCGGACGAGGTCATCGTCATGACCGCACCCCACTACGTCGAGGAGTTCTTCCACCGTGACTGGGCCTCCCGCGCCCGGCACAAGGTCGGCGTACCGGTGCTCAAGCTCTTCGCGCACAGCGAATAGGCTGGGGCCTTCGCACGACGTCGCACCCCTGGGAGACACAGTCATGGCATCCGGCATCCCCCACGCCATGGAACGGCCGCACTTCATCGGCATCGGCGGCGCCGGAATGTCCGGGATCGCGAAGATCCTCGCGCAGCGGGGCGCGAAGGTCGCCGGCAGCGACGCCAAGGAGTCCGCCACCGCGGAGGCGCTGCGGGCGCTCGGTGTGACCGTTCACATCGGACATGCCACCGAGCACCTCGCGGACGACGCGTCGTGCGTCGTCGTCTCCAGCGCCATCCGCACCGACAACCCCGAGCTGGCCCGCGCCGCCGAGCTGGGCGTGCCGGTCGTGCACCGCTCCGACGCGCTCGCGGCGCTCATGCGCACCTCGCGCACCATCGCGGTGGCCGGCACCCACGGCAAGACCACCACCACGTCGATGCTCGCCGTCGCGCTCACCGAGCTGGGCCTCGACCCGTCGTACGCGATCGGCGGCGACCTCGCCGGACCGGGGACGAACGCCCGCCACGGCGACGGCGAGATCTTCGTCGCCGAGGCAGACGAGAGCGACCGCAGCTTCCAGAAGTACGACCCGGACGTCGCGATCGTCCTCAACGTCGAACTCGACCACCACGCCAACTACGCGTCGATGGACGAGATCTACGAGTCCTTCGAGGCCTTCGTCGCCAAGATCCCGGCGGGCGGCACGCTGGTCGTCGGCGAGCACGCGGGCGCCCGGGAACTGGCCTCGCGGGTCGCCGCACGAGAGGACCTGACGATCGTCAGGGTCGGCGAGGACGACGGCTGCGACGTCCGGATCCGCCGCATCCAGCCGAACGGCATGACCAGCGAGGTCACCGTCGCCGTCCCGGACCACGGCGAGATCACCTTCACCGTCTCCGTCCCCGGCCGCCACTACGCCCACAACGCCGCCGCGGCACTGGCCGCCGGCGTCCGCATGGGCATCGAGCCCGCAGACCTGGCTCGCGCCCTCACCGCGTACACCGGTGTCGGCCGCCGCCTCCAGCTCAAGGGCGAGACCAAGGGCGTCCAGGTCATCGACTCGTACGCGCACCACCCCACCGAGATGACCGCCGACCTGGAGGCCATGCGCGCGGCGGCGGGCGACCGGCGCCTGCTGGTCGTCTTCCAGCCGCACCTCTTTTCCCGCACCCAGGAACTCGGCACGGAAATGGGCCAGGCCCTCGCCCTCGCCGACGCCTCCGTGGTCCTCGACATCTACCCGGCGCGGGAGGACCCGGTCCCCGGTGTCACCAGCGCCCTCATCATCGACGCGGCCACCGCGGCGGGTGCCGCCGTGACCCCCGTCCACGACAAGGCGGCCGTCCCGGACGTGATCGCGGGAATGGCCGCCCCCGGTGATCTCGTTCTCACCATGGGCGCGGGCGATGTGACGGATCTCGGACCGGAGATCCTGGCCCGCCTCGCCGAGTGAGGCCGAGTGAGGGAGAGCGAGCATGGCGTACGACGTCGAGAAGCCCGACGAGCAGTGGCGAGCGGAACTGACCCCCGCGGAGTACCAGGTGCTGCGCCAGGCCGGCACCGAGCCCGCCTTCCGCGGTGAGTACACGGACACCAAGACCAAGGGCGTCTACTCCTGCCGGGCGTGCGGCGCCGAGCTCTTCACCTCCAACGAGAAGTTCGCGTCGCACTGCGGCTGGCCGTCCTTCTACGACCCGAAGGACACCGACGCCGTCGAGCTGATCGAGGACCGGTCCCACGGGATGGTCCGGACCGAGGTGCGCTGCGCGCGCTGCGGCTCGCACCTCGGGCACGTCTTCGAGGGTGAGGGCTACCCGACCCCGACGGACCAGCGGTACTGCATCAACTCGATCTCTCTGCGACTGACGCCCGACGAGGACTGACGGCGCGGTCGAGCAGCCGCCGGCAGGCTTCGGCCTGCCGGCGGCTGCTCTGTGTCGTCGAGCTGCTCTGTTTGGTCGAGCTGCTTTGTGCGGTCGATCGGCGCGCCGGTGTCGACGGCCGTCCGGAGTGGAACGGTGTTTGATCTGGCAGGAAACAAAATGTGCGCCAGGCCTCGCAGGGGTGGAGCGGTGTCCCAGGTGTCCGAGGGTTGGCGGAGCGCACCTCGTAGGGTATTGGTAAGGAGAACAAACAAATAAGCCGCCGCATCACCCAAGGGGCCGCACCATGTCGCTGCAGTTCACTCCCACCTCGCAGGACAAGTTCACCTTCGGCCTGTGGACCGTCGGCTGGCGGGGGCGCGACCCCTTCGGTGACGCCACCCGCCCGGCGCTGGACCCGGTCGAGTCCGTCGAGCGCCTGGCCGAGCTGGGTGCGTACGGTGTGACATTCCACGATGACGACCTGGTCCCCTTCGGCTCACCGGACGCCGAGCGCGAGGCGATCGTGAGGCGCTTCAGGGCTGCGCTGGAGCGCACGGGTCTCAAGGTGCCCATGGCGACCACCAACCTCTTCACGCACCCCGTCTTCAAGGACGGTGGCTTCACCGCCAACGATCGGGACGTGCGCCGCTACGCGCTTCGCAAGACCATCCGCAACATCGACCTCGCCGTCGAGCTGGGCGCCACCACCTATGTCGCCTGGGGCGGCCGGGAGGGCGCGGAGTCCGGCGGCGCCAAGGACGTGCGGGTCGCGCTCGACCGGATGAAGGAGGCTTTCGACCTGCTCGGCGAGTACGTCACCGAGCAGGGCTACGACCTGCGCTTCGCCATCGAGCCGAAGCCCAACGAGCCCCGCGGTGACATCCTCCTGCCGACCATCGGCCATGCCCTGGCCTTCATCGAGCGCCTGGAGCGCCCCGAGCTGGTCGGCATCAACCCGGAGACCGGCCATGAGCAGATGGCGGGCCTGAACTTCCCGCACGGCATCGCGCAGGCGCTGTGGGCGGGCAAGCTCTACCACATCGACCTCAACGGCCAGTCCGGCGTCAAGTACGACCAGGACTTCCGCTTCGGCGCGGGCGACCTGCGCCAGGCGTTCTGGCTCGTCGACCTCCTGGAGACCGCCGGCTACGAGGGTCCGCGGCACTTCGACTTCAAGCCGGTGCGTACCGACGGCTTCGACGGTGTGTGGGAGTCCGCGAAGAACTGCATGCGCAACTACCTGATCCTCAAGGAGCGCGCCGCCGCCTTCCGGTCCGACCCCGAGGTCCAGGAGGCGCTGGTCGCGTCCCGGCTGGACGAGCTCGCCCTGCCCACCGCCGCCGACGGCCTCAAGGGCCTGCTGGCCGACACCTCCGCCTACGAGGACTTCGATGTGCAGGCCGCCGCCGAGCGTTCCATGGCCTTCGAACGTCTCGACCAGCTGGCGTTGGAGCACCTGCTCGGCGTGCGCTGACCGGGTCGACCGGGGAAGCGGGGCCCGAGGGAGCACGGACGTCGTACCCCGAGGGGGCACGGACGTCGTACATGATGCGTTCGTCGTACATGATGCGTTGGTGTGTTCGTCGCAGTGATGCGTACGTCGCACTTGAGACGGAGCTGTCCTGTCAGGGGGCAGGTAGGGAGTGAGTACGTGCCACGGAGCGCCGCCGCAGCGGCCGGCCCACCAGGGCCGGCCCCTGTGGACCTGGCGGCGATGCGCCGCGTCAACCTGGGCCGCGTCCTGGCCGAGGTCCGCTCGGCGGGCCCGCTGTCCCGGGCGACGGTCGCCCGGCACACGGGCCTGACCCGTGCCGCGGTCTCCAGCCTCGTCGCGGAGCTGATCGAGCGCGGGCTGCTGCGGGAGACCGACTACCAGCAGGACGGCACGGTCGGCCGCCCCGGACGGCGTCTGGAGATCGACGGACGGTCGGTGGCAGCACTGGGCCTCGAAGTCAACTCCCGTTACCTGGCTGCCTGGTCGATGGACCTCGCGGGCCGGCAACTGCAGGAGCGGCGCCTCGTGCACGATGCGCCACACGAGGATGCCGAGGACACGATCCGTACGCTTGCCGCGCTGGCCGACGAGCTGATGGAAGCCGCTCGCCGGGCCGGGGTGCACACAGCGGGTGTCGGCGTGGCCGTCCCCGGCCCCGTGGACATCGCCACCGGTCGCGTGTGCTCCGCGCCGAACCTGCACTGGCGGGACGTTCCGGTCGCCGGGCTGCTGCGCGATCTGCTGGGCGTGCCGGACGACGTGAGCGTCGCCGTCGACAACGAGGCCAACCTGGCCGCCCTGGCCGAACGCGGTCACGCCCGGTCCAGGGCCGCCGACCTGGTGTACGTGACCGGGGAAGCGGGCATCGGTGCGGGCATCGTCGCGGGCGGCACGCTGCTGCGCGGCGCCGGCGGCTTCACCGGCGAGCTGGGGCACCTCCAGGTCGATCCCGCGGGCGAGCGGTGTGCCTGCGGGCGCACCGGCTGTCTGGAGACCAAGGTCGGCCTGTCCGCCGCGATCCGCACCACCGCTCCCGACCTGGCGAGAGAGGAGGCGTCGGGCGCCGCGTCCCACGACCCCGAGGAGCAGGCCCAGGAATTGCTCCGCCGTGCCACGGCAGGAGACCCACGGGCGCTGGCCGGCCTGGACGAGATCGGCCGCTGGCTCGGCATAGGCCTGTCGATCCCGGTGAACCTCCTCAATCCGGAGGTGATCGTGCTCGGCGGCTATTTCGCGACGGTCGCCCCCTACCTCGTGCCCGCCGCCATGCGCGAGCTGCGCGAACGAGCCGTGGCGGGCGACCCGGCGGTCTGCCGGGTGACCGGCTCGGCGCTGGGCTTCACCGCGGCGGTGCGCGGGGCCGCCGGCATCATCGTGGAGGAGATCTTCGCCGACCCGGGCCGTGTGGCTGTGCGCGAGGGCGCCTCCTGACCTGGTGGCCTCCTGTTCGCGGAGGCGGAACCGGTGCCGCGAGCCTACGGTGGTCTGAGAGCGCCAACGAACGGCGCGGTGTTCGGTCGGCCTGGAGGAGGCCTGATGAAGGAGCACTTCGTCTGGATGACAACGCGCCGTATCAAGCCGGGCATGCTGGCGGAGTTCGAGGGGGCGTGGCGGCCGGAATCCCACCCGCAGGGCATGCTCCGTGCCTTCGCGTACTGGTCCGAGGACGGGGAAGAAGTGATCGGGGTTTCGCTCTGGGAGTCCAGAGAGGCGTGCGACGCCTGGCGCGGCTCCGAGGCGGAGACGCGTCGGCGTGAGGTGATGGCTCCCTACGTCGTCGACGAGCGAGAAGCGTTCTATCGTGGCCGCGAACTCGTCATCCCCGAGCGATAGCGGGAGCGCCCCGCAGCGGAGTTGATCCGGTGCGGGGGTCGTGACCCTGTCCCTGTTCCTGCCCTTGGGTCAGGCTTCGGCCGCGTACGAGACGAAACCGGTCCAGGCTGCGGGGGAGAGGGCGAGCTGGGGGCCCTGCTTGTCCTTGGAGTCGCGGACGTGGACGGTGGTGGGGCAGGTGGCGACCTCGACGCAGTCGTCGCCGGAGCTACCGCTGTAGCTGGACTTGTGCCAGGAGAGGGCGACTTCGACGCAGGAGCCCCGCGTGCTCGCGCAGGGCCTGGACCACCGCGCCGAACGTCCTCAGACTGTCCGAGGACTCCGGTTCCACACCGTCCGTCATGTCCGGCCACCTCCCGCGCACCGCGCACCGCCCCGCTGCCCACTCCCAACCGGCCTATCGTTACGGTCAGTTACGCGTACTGTCCACTCCGCGTGCGTGTACGCTGACGCCGCGTACACGGCTCCGGCCTGGAGAAACGGGTCCGGCGCACGCCACATTGGGGCCCATGACGCCCCCTAGCACCCACCAACCACCCGTCACCGTACGTGTGTTCACCCAGCGGTTCAGCTCAACCCCGCGCGGCGCTCGGCTCGCCCGGCACCTCGCGCTCCATCAGCGGGAAGCTGGGGCATCCAGCACGGGACCGAGGTGTCCGACACGGCCGCCGTGCTCGTTGCCGAGCTGGCGGCGAACGCGGTGACGCACGGCCGCGTACCGGGCAGGGACTTCGAGTTGCGGCTCGCCCACACCCCGCCCATGCTCCGCATTGAGGTCTCCGACACGCGCGGCGAGCGCCGCCCGCCCGGCCCCGGGGAGGTCGCCGAGCCGCCGACCGGCTCCGAGAGCGGACGGGGACTGGTGCTGGTGGCCGCGCTCGCCGACCGGTGGGCGGTGCTCGACCGCGTACCCATCGGGAAGACCGTCCGCGCGGAACTGGACCTGCCGCGCTGCTGATCAGGCCCGCCCGGACAAGCCCCGGACTCCTGTCTGTGACCCGAGCCGCAGAGCAACCTCCACAGAACTCCTTGGTGGTGGTCCGGCGGCTGATGTCGGCGGCGTAGGCCGCCCATCGCCGGCACGGACCACGCGGCCGACGCCGTGACTCCGGTGTTCAGGTATCACTCCGGCGGCAGAACTTTGCCTGAAGCAGATCGGTGAAGATGCCGATGGGGTCGTCCCAACCGCCATTGCTCCAGTCGCCGTTGACGTTGGTGGTGACCATCTGTTCGCCATCGCGAGCGCCGTAGGCGTAGGACCATGACCCGAAGAGCGCACCCCCCATGCCCCAGACCGTTTCCGCGCAGGGCAGTCTCACTGAGGAAACGCCGAGGCCGTAGGCGGCGTTGGGAATCCAGTCGCGGGTGGGCACGGTGGTGAACATGTCGCGTTGTTGGTCCGGTGGCAGCATCCGGCCCCCCAGCAGGGCGCCGAAGAACCGGTTGAGGTCCCCGGCGGTGGAGATCATGCCGCCGGCTGCCCAGAACATGGATGAGTCGAGCTCGGTCGCGTCGTGGACCGGTGCGCCGGGGTCGGTCTGGAACAGCTTCGTGTAGTGCCGGGAGTGTGGCCCGTGGATCGTCGGGTCGCTGCCGTGCGGCAGGTACGTGCCAGTCAGGCTGAGCGGGCGGGAGATCCGCTCTGTGATCTCCTCGGCGAGCGCGTGGCCGGTGGCCCGTTCGATGATCATGCCTGCGAGGACGTAGTTGGTGTTGGAGTACGCCCAGCCCGAACCCGGTGTGAAGGTGGGCGGATGGGATACGGCGATCTGTACCAGTGACTCGGGGGTGTGTGTCTCGTAACGGTTCAGCGCTTCCTGGTCATCGGTGTAGTTGAAGATCCCGCTGGTGTGGTTGAGCAGCATCCTGATGTTCACCCTGGCACCGTCGTGGTGGTGGCCGTGGACCACGCTGGGCAGCCACTGCTCCGCGGTGTCATCCAGGCTCAGCCTGCCTTCGGCCGCCAGCTGCAGCACGACGGTGGCCACGAACGTCTTGCTGATGCTGCCGATGCGGAACCGGTCCTGCTGTGAGCGCTTGCGGCCGGTTCGGGTGTCGGCCACTCCTGCGGTCCCGAACCACTGCCGGTCGCCGTCGCGGATCTCAGCAAGAATGCCGGGAAGGCTGCCTTGAGTCACGGCTTGCTGGAGTAAGCGCTGGATCGCCTCGTAGCCCTCGGCCCTTGAGGCCGGCACGGACTCGGACACGGCGCCCGCAGCCTTGGCTGGCTCGGCGCCCGGTCGGCCGCCGCCTGCATGAGCGGTGTGTTGGTGCATGTGGTTCCATACCCTTCTTCGTGGGTGGTTCGGGTCATTCGTAGGATCGGGACGCCCAGGGGAATCGGGTGTGGCTGTCTCCTTGTCGTGTGTGACCCGTAGGTGGCCGCCCGGCCCCTCTCCACGTGCTTCATTGGCCCACCGGCTCTCACCAGGGACTTATGGGCACAGCGCAGCGTGCGATCCATCGCGCACGCCTGCAGGACTCACTGCACATCCCGGCTGGGGCACGGCCGCGGAGTGAATTGCCGTGTCAGCTGTTGCCAGTGGTCACTGATCCGGGCTGTTGAGCGTCTGCCGTACGCGGTCCGCCAGTTCGGCCTGATCGATACCGGCCAAGGCGAGAGCGCGTGGCACGGTGCCGATTTGAGCCTGCAGGATCCCGAGTAGCAGATGCGCTGACCTCAGGTCCTTCTTGCGGGCGAGCGCGAAGCTCCGCTCCAGTGCAAGTCTGGCGGACGCACCTATCTTGGGCTGCTGGGAAGCGTGGCTCGGCCTGGGAAGGTCATAGGTGGCCGGAGACACCCCAACCATGCTCAGGCTGTGCTCGAACTCTCGATCCAGCGCCTCGCGGACCGCAGCGTGATCGAGCCCGGCCGAGGCCAGCACCTGCTGTGCGGTAGACCCCTGATCGGCGGCGAGCGACAACAGGAGATGGTGCGCGTCGAACGTCGCCGACCCATCCTCGTGGGCTTCGTGCATCGCCCGCACGATGACCGCGTGCAGGTACTTGTCAAACGCGCTCATCGCCGCGCCTCCTCAGCTTGACTCCTGCGGCGATGAGCCGCTTGGCGTGCTTCTTGTGGACGGCTTGGCGGGTGACACCGAGTGCCTCGGAGACCTGCGGCCAGCTCCAGCCCGCTCGCATGGCCTGTTCGACAGCTGCGTCCTCCAGCTGATCGGCAAGGCGCCGCAGCGCGACGACAGCCGCCAGGGCGTCAGCAGGATCTTGAGGAAGGGAATTCTTGCCGACGGACATGCAAGCAACTGTAGTTGACTAATGGAGATAGTCAACCCCAGTTGCTCATGACTGGGACGGGGCGGGGCGATGCGTCGGTGACTCGCGATCATGGACCGACATGTCGGCAAACGACCGTCCGTCGACACTCACCCCGTGGCGAGCGGTGCGAAGGCGCCCCGCCCAAAGCGGAGTGCGGGGCGGGACAGGTTGGCTACCGAGGCAGCCGTGCCACCGCCCACTTCGCCTCCTGCGCCAGCGGCCCGAGGGCCTTGCGGGACGGCTCGGCGATCTCCTTGAGCAGTGTCCTGCCGTGGGACATGGCCTCGCGGGCGAGGATCGCGTCGCCCGATTCGGCGGCGGCGAGGGCGAGGAGGAGGTACTCCTCGGTGATCAGTCCGCCGAAGCGGCGTCGGCGCCGCCAGTCCGGCACGGCGTCTTGGTCCCCGGTGGCGGGCGATGGGAGACGGAGGTCCAGCTCAAGCTGATCAGGCCCGGGCCCGGGCTCGGGACCGTGATCGGAGGTGGGCGCCGCAGCGGGCTCCAGGGCACCGACGGCGCGTTCCAGCGCCCGGCAGGCCCCGGAAAGGTTTCCCGCGCCCCGCTCGTACGCGGCGAGCGTGATGCCCGCCGAAGCCCGGTCCCATGCCGTGTCCTGCAGTGATGTGACGTTGTACTGTGCACGCGCGGCCTGGCGGAACTCGCCGAGCAGCGCCAGCTCCGCTGCTGTTCCGCGTAGCCGAGGCGCGTCAGGACCGGTGTCGTCCAGCATCCGGATCAGGGCGACGCGCGCATGCTCGGTACGGCCCTGGCGCCGGGCCAGCGCCACCCATGTCAACTCCGGTGCGGCGGACGGGTCCTCGCCGAAGCGCTCCGCGTCGAGCTCCCGCGCCCAATCAGCCAGAGCCGCCGGCTCCTCAGGGAGCCCCAGCAGCGCCCCACGCAGCAGCGAAACGTCGTCGGCCGACCCGTACCTGCCGACCAGCACTGCCGCGAGGCGAAGCTCGTCGCCGTACCCCGTGTCGGTCGCCTCGCGCTCCAACAAGTGCCGCAGGAGCGGGAGATCGCTGTCCTGGCGGTCGTACTGGGCGGCCCGCAGCACCGTCGCCCGGCGGACGGCATCAGCGGCCACCTCGTCCCAGTCGCCGCGGTCAGCCGCCCGCATCCGCGCCAGGTCCGCGCGGCCCGGGGCGAGGACCGTTTCCCGGAGCGGGGTCCGCGGATGCGGGTCGAGCAGCTCGTATGCCAGCAACTCATCGGAATTCAGGAGCAGATACTCCGGCTCGCTCCGCAGCAGTGCGCGGTGGAACATGGTGAACAGCTCCAGGGTGGAGCGCTCAGGGAGGCCGAGGGCTCTGCGCAGCTCGGTCCGGCGGTCGTCCAGATCCGTCATGAACTCCTGGAGTTCGTTCTCGCTCGCCGCGACGGCGGCAAGAATCGCCTCCTCGCCGTCCGCCGGGGACAGCCCCGTGTGGTCGCGCCAGTCCGGCAGCCCGATCACCATCTCCAGGGCCTCACCCACGCTGTCCCCGATCAGCCCGGCAGCCCCCTCCGACGACGCGTACAGCACCGGTCCATCAGCTCCGCCGCACACGAAGTACGTGCCACCGGCACCGTCCCCGGCCACCGGCTCCAGCGACGCACCCGAGGCCAGACACACCGCCTCCCCGTGCTCCGCTCGGTCCAGGTCGAACTCGAAGGGATAAGCGGCGGCCAGCTCGGCGAGGCGCGGCTGCTCGCGGAGCAGCCGGAGCACGGGGTCGGTCATGGCCCGTACGTTACGCGGGCCGCAGCGTCCGGCTTCAGGGCTGCCCGCACCATCCGTCCGGAGCAAGTGATCAGCGGGGAGCGGCAAGTTGGCGCTGGTACCGGACGCCGGGGCGCCCGTCGATCCGGATGTCCTCCACGGCCGCGAAGCCGTTACGTGCGAGCACGGTCATGGACGCCTGATTGTCGAGGGTGGTGACCGCCCGGAGAGCGGACAGCCGGTAGGACGTGGCAGCGAGGCGGCACACCTCCGCGACGGCGGCGGTCGCGACGCCCCGGCCCGAGGCACACTCGCCGATCCGGTAGCCGAGTTCAGCGGCGCCTGCTTCGACATCCACGAGATTGACGCGGCCGACCAGGTCCCCCTGTTCGTCGATGACGACATGGAAGTGACACAGACCGACGTCCTGCTCGGCGAGCAAGGCGCGGTGACGGGAGGCGAACCCGACGAAGTACGCGTCCCCCCGATCCGGCACGGACCGCGCGAAGTACTCCCGGTTCTTCTGCTCGAAAGCCAGCAGGGCGGGCGCGTGGTCACTCCGGAGCCGCTCCAACGTCACCATGCGCGGCAGCATACATAGCGGTGACCGCGCACGGCTCACGGCCGGGGTTGTCGCCTCACAAGTCCGACGCCGTGCGGACCGTCGTATCCGGTGGCCGTGCGTTACGCAGGCTGCAGCAGGTCCCAGCGGTTGCCGTACAGGTCCTCGAAGACGGCCACCGTGCCGTACGGCTCGTGGCGCGGCTCCTCCAGGAAGCGCACTCCCGCCGCTGTCATGCGCGTGTGGTCACGGGCGAAGTCGTCGGTGTGCAGGAAGAACCCGACCCGGCCACCCGTCTGCGCGCCCACGCTCGCTTCCTGCTCCGCGCCCTTGGCGCGGGCGAGCAGCAGATCGGTACCGTTGTCGGCGCCGCCGGGGCGGACGACCACCCACCGCGACCCGTCGCCCCGGTCCGTGTCCTCGACGAGCGTGAAGCCGAGCGCGTCCGTGTAGAAGGCGATGGCCTCGTCGTAGTCGCGCACGACCAGCGCGATCAGGGCGATACGGGGCAGGGGCGCGGCGGACATCGGTTCTCCTTGCTGACGGGCGCGCCCAGTATCGCCGACGCCGTGCACAATGCCTCGCATGGACCCGTCGATCGAGCAGCTCACCGACCGCGCCCGGCGCCTCGCCCAGCCCGGTACGCGCCGGATCCTCGGGATCGCGGGGGCGCCCGGCGCGGGCAAGTCCACCCTCGCCGAGGAACTGGTGACGCGTCTCGGCGGGCGCGCCGTCCTCGTACCCATGGACGGGTTCCACCTCGCCCAGGCCGAGTTGGAACGGCTCGGACGGGCGGACCGCAAGGGTGCTCCCGACACGTTCGACGCCGCCGGGTACGCGGCGCTGCTCGCCCGGCTGCGGGCGCCCGAGGCGGGGACGACGGTGTACGCGCCCGCTTTCGACCGCGGGCTGGAGGAGCCGGTCGCGGGCAGCATCGCCGTCGCTCCGGACGTCCCGCTGGTCGTCACCGAGGGGAACTATCTGCTGCACGACGAGGGTCCCTGGGCGGGGCTTCGCGCGCTTCTCGACGAGGTGTGGTTCCTACGGCTCGACGACGAGCTGCGGGTGTCGCGGCTCGTCGACCGTCATGTGCGCTTCGGCAAGGAACGTGCGTACGCCGAGCGCTGGGTCAGGGACTCCGACGAGGCCAACGCCCGCCTGGTGGACCACGGTCGGCACCGCGCGCACCTCACCGTCCGGATGGACGCGACCTGACACAGCTCTTCCAGCTCATCGCGCTCGGCCGTACCACCGCGATCATTCCTGAGCCCGCCGGCACCGACCCGCGCCGGGATCTCGCCGCCGTGCCGGTCCTGGATGCTCCGCCCGTGACAACGGTGATCGCTTGGCCGTCGCAGAGCCGACTTCGCGCAGTCGCCGACCTGATCCGCGTAGCAGCACGTCATTGACCGGCTGTTCTCGACCGGGTCGTCCTATGGCCCGCGTTCCGCGAGCTTCTTCAGCGTGAGCAGCTGCTTTCGCATCATCACGAGATCGCCCCAGGCCAGAAGTCTGCGCTGCACCCGATGGGTCAGCTTGCGCCGTTTCTCGACATCGACCGCGACGACCAACCGGCAGCCCTGTGCCGTCGGTTCGAGAACGTAGGTCACCGCCGTGCGTCCATACCGACGCGCGGGACCGTCCGGAAGCACCACGGTGATGTGCCGGTCGCGGCGGTAGGCCTCCTGTAACGTCTGCCCGATGGGGGACACGGTGGGCACGGTCGGGCGGATCTGGCGCTATCCGATCAAATCGACGGGCGGTGAGCGGCTGGAGCGAGCGGACGTCGACGCCCGGGGCATGGTCGGCGACCGCCTGTACGCGGTGCGCGACGCGGAGGGCGGGATCGGCTCGGGGAAGAACACCCGCCGCTTCCGGCGGATGACCGGCCTGCTGGAGTTGCGTTCCCGCTACGCCGACGGGGCCGAGCAGCCAGAGCTGCTGGACCCGCAGGGCGCGGCCGTGCCGGACCCCACCGCCTATCTGCGCCACTACCTCGGCCGCGACGATGTCGAAGTCGCCCGGGAGGGGACGGTCTCCCACTTCGACCAGCTCCCTCTCAGCATCCTGACGACCGCCACCCTCGACTGGGTACGCGCGGCCGTCCCCGGCGTCCCGGTCGACGAACGCCGCTTCCGGCCGAACCTGCTGGTGCGGACCCCGCCGGGCACACGTCCGTTCGTCGAGGACGAGTGGTTCGGGAGCAAGGCCCGGATCGGCGACGTTCTGTGCGTGGAGTTCGTACGCTCCAGCGAGCGATGCGTGATGACCAACCAGGCTCAGCAGGATCTGCCCCACTCTCCGCTGGTGCTGCGGGCCATCGCGCAAGCGCATGACACCCGCCTGGACGCACTGGCCACGGTCGCGGCGCCGGGACCGGTGCGGCTCGGGGACGCCGTCACTCTGATCTAGTGCCCCTCCCGGCGAGCTTTGCCCTGTCCCGGCACTCTAGTCGGTCTCGGTGACCGCCAGCACGGCGATCCGTGTCCGGCTGGGGTCGAGGACGGCGAAGGCGCAGTCCGTGAGGTCGCCATGGAACCACTTGCCGGCCCGGCGCGCTGCGGCGAAGCGCAGCCAGCGGTGTTCGTAGGCCCTGCGTACGGCGTCGTGGTGCGAGACATCGGGGGCGAGGTCCATGAGTGCGTACAGACTGCGCCACGTGAGCAGTCTGCTGTACGCGCCTTCGTGGCCCTCGCCCCACAGCCCGCCCGAGAACGCGGCGACGAAGAGATCGCCGGCGACGTCATCGGCGGTGGTGTGCACGGCGGTGAGGGTGTCCCGGGTGAGGTTGTGCAGGCAGGGCGCGTCGAGTTCGGCGAGCAGCGCGGAGTTGAAATCGGCGGGGTCGAGTGGCTGCGGCAGGGTGTGGAACACGGCCTCGGACTGCGCCAGTTCGGCGAACGGGCCGGTCGCCGCGTCGGCGCGCGCGGCGTCCGGGGACTGCCGGGCGGTGCGGCCGGCACGGGCGCCGGACTCGGTCGGAGGTATCTCCGGGAACCGGGCCAGCAGTTCGGCCGGGCTCATGGAGCCGAGGATGCCGCCCTGCATCACCGCACCGCTGCGCATGGCGTGTTCGAAGTACGGAGAGGTGAGCGGAAGCCAGGCGAGGGGATGCCCGAGGTCGCGCAGACGCGCGCCGTACGACACATAGGGTTCGTCGTCGAGCCCCCAGCGCAGGGCCATCTCGTGCAGCAGACAGGCACGGAACTCCGTCGCCGGGTCGTCCAGGTCCGTGGGCGGGGTGCGCGAAGTGAGGCCCCAGGGCCACCGTGCTCGGGCGCTGCACCAGCTGCCAGGCGATCCGCCGCATCAACCCCCGCCCGCCCTGCGGGCCTTCGGCGCTCGCCAGGTACTCCGCGAGGCGGACCGCCCAGTCCGTGGCGGCCTGCGAGTGATGCTCGGTCAGTACCGTGGCGAGCTTCATGACGGTGCCGGTGCCCTCGGCGGCCCGGGCCGGATCGGTGGCCAGGTCGTAGAGGCGCTCGGGGTCGGTGACGGCGTAGACCTTGAGCGTGGCGTCATTGGGGAGTCCAGGCGGTACCGGCATACGGGCACCCTATGCGGCGCCCCGGCACATGCCCGGCGGGCGTCCGGCAGCCCCCGGTCCCATGCCGTCCGGCACACCCCCCGGCCAGCAACAGCGCCGGTCCCGACATCTCGTCCCCGGTGCGAGCGGTTGCCGCCCCGACGAGATAGGACCACATTGCGTAACGCGTTTTCATGCGGATCACGTTACGCAAGTAACTCAAAACTTCGCCACATGCGTTACATGCATTACATTGCCCGTGTGCAGCCCTTGAACGACGACTGGTCGACCCGGCATTCGGTGCTGGCCACCGCCCGGCGCACCGCCGCCCTCATCAATGTCCTGACCGGTGAGGACACGGAGACCGAAGCGGTCGTGGCGGTGCTGCGTGAACACGGCGAGCTCGGCTCCATCAAGCTCTCCGCGAGCGATGTCGCGGAGATGCGCGCCGCCGCACGACTGCTGCGTGAGGTCTTCGCCGCCGATCACATCGACCTCGCCGCGTCCCGTCTGAACCGCCTCCTGCTGGAGAGCGCAGGGCCGGTACGCCTCTCCTCGCACGGAGGTCGCACCCCCTGGCACCCGCACCTCGACAGCGACGACGACGCGCCCTGGGGTGAGTGGTTCCTCGCCTCGTCCTGCATGGCACTGACCGTCCTGATCTGGGATCGCCAGCGCCCGCCCGGCGGGCTCTGCGCATCGCCCAGCTGCCAAAACGTCTACCTCACGCAGGGCAGCGGCCCGGCACGCCGCTACTGTTCCCGCCGATGCGCGACACGGGAAAGAGTGGCGGCCCACCGGCGTTCTCGACCGTGAGCCCGGCTCCTTCGCGCAGGCGGACCGGCCCGGGCAGCCGTCGACCACTCCCGGGCCTGAAGAGCGCGGCCGGCGGGGAGGTCGGTAGGCTCGAAACCTGAGCGCACACAGGATGAGCGGGGGCTGACGTGGGGCTGTTCCGGCGAGGGCCGAAGCGTGACGGGGACGACGCGCCCCGGGACGCGGAGTTCGCCTTCCTCTCGGTGGGCGAAGGTGCACGCTTCCGCGGGCAGGTCCGGGAAGCGTTCGCCGAGCAGGGCCTGGAAGTCACCGTCTACGCCGACGTCGTCACCGACAGCTCCGGACGGCAGTTCGGACTCGGCAACCTCGCCGCGGTCTGCCACAACGACGAGCGCGGCCCCCGGGTGTGGCCCGACGTGATCCGCCAGCATGTCGGCATGGTGCTGCGCACCATGGATGCCCCGTCCGCGCTGGACACCCTCCCGCCCGACCAGATCCGTGCCCAGCTCTACCCCCGGGTGATCGGCTCGGACGGCCTCGACCGGATGACGTTCAGCTACGCCAGAACACTCGCCCCGGGACTCAGCGAGGTGCTCGCCCTCGACCTGCCCGAGAGCGTCATGATGCTCACCGACGAGGCCCTGGAGCCGCTCGGCGACGTACCGGGGCTGCGGGAGCGCGCCCTGGACAATCTGCGGGGGCTGCCCGTCGAGGCCCACGAGACCGTCAAGGACGCCGGGGGCATGTGCTTCGAAGTGGTCGTCGGCGACTCCTTCTACACCGCCAGCCGGGTCCTCGTGCTGGACGCACTCGTCCGCCAGGTCACCGGGCAGCACATCACCGCGGACGGGGCGCTGGTCGCGCTGCCGTTCCGGCACCAGCTCGCCTTCCACGTCATCCGCGACACCAGTGTCATCCCGTCCCTCAACGCCTTGGCCGCGTTCGCCGCGTCCGGCTACGCGGACACGCCCGGGGCGATCACCCCGTACGTCTACTGGTGGCGGGCCGGGACGCTGACCCAGCTCAGCGACCGTGACGAGGACGGCGACGGGCTGCGGATCGTCGTCGGCGAGGACTTCCAGGACCTGCTGGAACGGCTCATCGCCGAGAAGCCGGACCAGGACTGACCACCGACCAGGCCCCGGGGACCGACCGGGCAGAGCGCCCGCTCGCGCCCTCCGGTCGGCCCGGGCACCATGAATGTGCTGAGGAGGACGGACCCATGCCCACACCGCCCGCGGCTGCACCGCCCGAACCCTTCACCGCCGACGACTACCGTGCCCGGATGGCCCGGGCCGCCCGGTCCGCCGCCGAGGCCGGGCTCTCCGGCCTCCTCGTGGCCCCCGGCCCCGACCTCGTCCATCTCACCGGCTACCAGCCCGCGGTCACGGAACGGCTCACCGTCCTGGTGCTCGTCGAGGGCCAGGACCCCGTGCTGGTCGTACCGACCCTGGAGGCCCCCGACGCCCAGCACGCCGCCGGCGCTCCCGCGCTCACGCTCCGCCCGTGGACCGACGGCAAGGACCCGTACGCCGTCACCGCGGCGCTGCTCGAGGGCCGCGGCCGCTTCGGGGTCAGCGACAACGCCTGGGCGATGCATCTGCTGGGCATGCAACGCGAACTCCCCGGCACGTCGTACGTCTCCCTGACGGACGCCGTGCCCATGCTCCGCGCGGTGAAGGACGCATCCGAGCTGGCCAGGCTGGAGGCGGCGGGCGCGGCCGCCGACGAGGCGTACCGGGAGATCCTCGAGGTCCGCTTCTCCGGCCGCAAGGAGACCGACGTCGCGGCGGACCTCGCCGCTCTGCTCCTGCGGTTCGGCCACTCCCAGGTCGACTTCACGGTCGTCGGCTCCGGCCCGAACGGAGCCAACCCGCACCACGAAGCGGGCGACCGCACCATAGACCGGGGCGACATGGTCGTCCTCGACTTCGGCGGCCTGAAGCACGGCTACGGCTCCGACACCACCCGCACCGTCCATGTCGGTGAGCCGTCCGCCGAGGAACAGCGCGTCCACGACGTCGTACGCGAGGCCCAGCAGGCCGGATTCGAGGCGGTGCGGCCGGGCGCCGCCTGCCAGGACGTCGACCGCGCGGCACGCGCGGTGATCACCGACGCCGGATACGGCGCGTACTTCATCCACCGCACCGGACACGGCATCGGCGTCACCACCCATGAACCGCCCTACATGATCGAGGGCGAGGAGCAGCCTCTCGTCCCGGGCATGTGCTTCTCCGTCGAGCCCGGGATCTATCTCCCCGGCCGGTTCGGTGTCCGTATCGAGGACATCGTGACGGTCACGGAGACGGGCGGCCGCCGCTTCAACAACACACCGCGCGAGATGGCGATCGTGGAGTAGTAGGCGCCGGCTGTTTCCCCTCCCAGGGGCTTGCTTTTCAAGCCCCCTGGGACGATCGAGGAGCGGGGTCCGGGGAGGGGCCCCGGCGGGGGAGGGGCCGGAGCCCCGGCCGCGCAACGCACGTCACCCGTCGGCCAGCACCACACACGACTCGCCCGGCAGCCCCAGCACCCCGTCCGCGCCGGGCGGCCGGACGTGGTCCCATGCCGCCAGCACCCGGCTCCCGCCGCCCAGCGGGACCGCGGCGGGCTCCTTGCCGAGGTTGACCGCGACCCGCAGGTCGCCGCGGCGGAAGACGAACCAGCGGGCGGTCTCGTCGTAGGCGACGCGGACCGCCGCCAGGTCCGGGTCGGACAGGTCCGGCTGGCCGTGGCGCAGGGCGATCAGCGCGCGGTACCAGGCCAACAGGCGGGCATGGGGCTCGCGTTCGCGCTCACTGCGGTCCAGGCAGGAGCGTTCGCGGGTGGCCGGGTCCTGCGGGTCGGGGATGTCGTCCGCCGCCCACCCGGACGCGGCGAACTCGCGCCGTCTGCCCTGACGTACGGCCTCCGCGAGCTCGGGATCGGTGTGGTCGGTGAAGTACTGCCACGGCGTACCGGCGCCCCACTCCTCGCCCATGAACAGCATCGGGGTGAACGGCCCGGTCAGTACGAGTGCGGCGGCGCAGGCCAGCAGCCCGGGGGACAGCTGGGCGGAGAGCCGGTCGCCGAGGGCGCGGTTGCCGATCTGGTCGTGGGTCTGGGCGTATCCGAGGAAGCGTCCCGCGGGTGTCCGGACCAGGTCGACGGGCCGTCCGTGCGTGCGGCCCCGGAACGTCGAATACGTACCGTCGTGGAAGAAGACATGGCCGAAGGTCTTCGCGAGCGCGGCGAGCGGGGCGCGCGCGAAGTCGGCGTAGTAGCCGTGGGATTCGCCCGTCAGTGCCGTGTGCAGGGCGTGATGGAAGTCGTCGTTCCACTGCGCGTGCACACCGAGCCCGCCCTCCTCGCGCGGAGTCGTCGTCCGGGGATCGCACCGGTCCGACTCGGCGATCAGGAACAACGGCCGGCGGACGTCCGCCGCGAAACCGTCGACCGCCGCCGACAGCTCCTCCAGGAACGTCAGTGCACGGCTGTCCGCGAGCGCGTGGATCGCGTCCAGCCGCAGCCCGTCCACGCGGTAGTCGCGCAGCCAGGCCAGCGCACTGCCGATCAGATACGCGCGAACCTCGTCGGAGCCCGGGGCGTCGAGATTGATCGCCGCGCCCCATGGCGTGTGGTGGGTCTCGGTCAAGTACGGCCCGAAGGCGGGCAGATGGTTCCCCGACGGCCCGAGGTGGTTGTGGACGACGTCCAGGACGACTCCCAGGCCGAGACCGTGTGCTGTGTCGACAAAGCGCTTCAGCGCCCGGGGTCCGCCGTACGGCTCGTGCACGGCCCACGGCGACACCCCGTCGTACCCCCAGCCGTGCGTCCCCGGGAAGGGGCAGACGGGCATCAGTTCCACATGGGTGATCCCCAGTTCGGTCAGCTCACCGAGGCGCCCGGCCGCGGCGTCCAGGGTGCCCTCGCGCGTGTACGTGCCGACGTGCAGTTCGTAGAGCACCGCGCCCGGGAGCTCCCGGCCGTGCCAGTCGTCGCTGCGCCAGACGTACGCGTCCGGCGCGACCACCGCGCTCGGCCCGTCCGGCCCCTCCGGCTGGCGGCGTGAGCGCGGATCGGGCAGCAGCGGGCCGCCGTCGAGGAGAAAGCCGTACCGCGCCCCGTCGTCCGTCTCCGCCTCGGCCGTCCACCACCCTGCCCGCTCCGGGTCGCGGTCCATCGCCTGTTCGGTGCCCTCCAGCCACAGCGCGACCCGGTCCCGCGCGTACGGTGCCCATACCTCGAACAGCACTGGTGATCGATCCCCTGTCGTGTCGGCGGCACTCGTACCCATCCTGGCAACTCCGGGGTCTTCAGGCGCTGTACTCGCCGGTACTAGTGTCCCGGTCATGACATCGCCCTCCGCGACATCGCTGCCTGTCTTCCCTCCCGGTTTCCTGTGGGGGGCCTCCGCGTCCGCGTTCCAGACCGAAGGCGCCGCTGACACGGACGGCAAGGGCCCCTCCGGCTGGGACGCCTTCGCCGCCGAGCCCGGCCGCGTCAAGGACGGCGCGGACGCCTCCCGCGGCACCGGCTTCCACGAGCGCTACCGCGAGGACGTGGCACTGCTCGCCGGACTCGGCGCCGGAGCCTTCCGGTTCTCCGTCAGCTGGCCCCGGGTGATCCCCGGCGGCAGCGGCCCCGTCAACCCCGCGGGGCTCGGCTTCTACGACCGTCTTGTCGACGAACTGTGCGCCCAGGGGATCACCCCCGCCCCGACGCTCTACCACTGGGACACCCCGCTGCCCCTGGAAGAGGCGGGCGGCTGGCTGAACCGCGACACCGCCGCCCGGTTCGCCGAGTACGCCGCCGCCGTCGCCGAACGCCTCGCCGACCGCGTCCCCATGTGGATCACCATCAACGAACCCGCCGAAGTCACCCTGCTCGGCTACGCCCTCGGCGAGCACGCCCCCGGCAAGAAGCTCCTCTTCGACGCCCTGCCCGCCGCCCACCACCAGCTGCTCGCCCACGGCCTCGCCGTCCAGGCCCTGCGCGCCGCGGGCGCCGGCAACATCGGCCTGGCCGTCTCCCACTCGCCGGTACGCGCAGCGAGCGACAGCGACGAGGACCGCTCGGGCGCCGAGATCTACGACACGCTCACCAACTGGCTCTTCTCCGACCCGCTCCTCACCGGCCGCTACCCCGAGGGCTTCGACGCCCTGATGCCGGGACCGGTCGCCGAGGACCTCGCCGTGATCTCCGAGCCCCTCGACTGGTACGGCGTCAACTACTACAGCCCCATGCTCGTCGGCGCGCCCGCCCCGGACGCCCTCGACTCGTACGCGGGTCTCGGCATGCCCGCCGGACTCCCCTTCGGGCTGCGGGAGATCGAGGACGCCGAACGCACCCACTTCGGCTGGCCCGTCGTCCCCGACGGGCTCCGCGAACTCCTCGTCACCCTCAAGGAGCGCTACGCGGACCGCCTCCCGCCCGTCCACATCACCGAGAACGGCTGCTCGTACGACGACTTCCCCGACCTCGCCGACACACGCCGAATCGCCTACCTGGACGGACATCTGCGCGCCCTGCACCGCGCCGTCGAGGAAGGGGTGGACGTACGCGGCTACTTCGTCTGGTCGCTGACCGACAACATCGAATGGGTGGAGGGTGCCTCGCAGCGCTTCGGGCTCGTCCACGTCGACTACGAGACGATGGAGCGGACCCCCAAGGCGTCGTACGCCTGGTACCGGGACGCCATCCGGGCCCAGCGGGCCGCACGGTCAGGGGACTGAGCGGATCCGCCACACCAGTATCCCGCCGGCGACCGTCACCACCGTGGAGGTGAGGTAGAGACCGCGCGGCCGAAGCGGCCGCCCGTACGGTCGGAGAGCGCACCCGCCAGCGGATTGGCCACGACGGCGACGAGCGCGCCCAGGCCGGTGACCCAGCCGAGCGCGACCTCCTTCCCCGACGGGTCGATCGCGTCGATCTGCTCGGCCAGCAGCACCTGAATCGGGGTCAGGAAGGCCATGTAGAGACCGAGACCGGCCAGCACCAGCCCGGATATCCAGCCGCCGCCAACGCGGGTCTGCGGCTCCGTACGGGGGTCGTCCATCACCATGGGCCGCTCGCCATCAGCTCGGGGGTGCCCGGAGCCTACGGACACCCCCGACCCCGATCAATACGCCGGATGCCCCGGACTCACACGAGATGGATGCGTTCCTGGACGACCGGATGCCCGGCCTTCGTGAAGTTCGCCGCCATCGGGAAGTTGCCCTGGTCCGTCGCGCCGGCGATGAACTCCGCACCCTGCTCGGCCAGGAAGTGCGTGCACTCGGCGAGCAGGTCGTACGCGTAGCCCCGGCCGCGCTGCTCCGGTACGACCCCGATGTAGCCGATGCACGGCCCCGACGGGTTGTGCGCCGGGATGTGCAGACCGGCGAGCTCGCCCTCCGGCGTGAACGCCAGCCGCCACCACTCGCGCGGCGACGGGCACCAGTGGAAGAAGTCCAGCTCCTCCTGGGCGGCCTGGTCCAGGCCGCCCTCGGCGATCGCGTGCAGGGCGTGTGCGTCCAGCGTCGCCGAGTGCACGCGGCGCAGGACGTCGAGGATCACCTCGTCGTCGGGCTCCGGCCGGAACTCCAGCCGCCCGGGCCGCTCCGGCAGCCCGCACTCCGGCGTCCACCGGTACTGGAACCGTTCGACGAGCACCTTCATCCCCGCCGCCTTCGCGGCACGCAGCCGCGCCTCGCCCGCGGCCCGGAGCACCGGGTCCGCGCGCCAGCCGGCGGGCAGGATCAGCTCGTACTCGACCCGGAACGGGGAGGTGCGCAGCAGTTCGGCGCCCGCCTCCTCCTCGCCCTCGGCGACGTCGAACCAGTTGAGGTTGACGGGTGACGTGTCGTCGGGTCCGCCCCACCAGGCGGCCCGGGCGACGACCTTGCCGTCGCGCAGAGCGACCCGCTTCCACTCGGGGCGGTGCGTGGCACGGGCGAGCGCGTGGCCCACACCGAGCGGGTCGGGCAGTGCGTCGAAGAGATGTGCGTCGCTCTCGGAGAGCGCGCGGATGACCGGACCGGTCACAACGGTCATGAGGAAGTCCTCCGGGAAGGGATGTGCGTGAAACGCTCCCGGTCAGACGGTGAACGCCGGGCGGACGGGGCGGGAGCGCGGGGATCGTGTGGTCTGCACTGCACTCGCCTCCTTCCGTCGGTCACGGGCGTCGTGATCACGCTAGACGGCACCGGGCGGGACGTCCAGCGCTTTTCGCGCACACGTGCGGATGGGCGGTGGAAGTGATCTTGCCCGGTCCTTCTGGACACCCGGGCCACGCAGCCCGACAATCACGTTTGTGACGTCCTCCTTCGAGTTCCAGACGTACCCCGCTCGGCCCTCCGACGCCGAGCGGGACCGTGTGCTCGGAATCCTCAGAGAGGGCGCGGCCGAGGGCAAGCTGTCGCACGACACGTTCATGCGGCGCATGGAGCTCGCCCTGTCCGCCCGCGGGCCCGACGAACTGCGGGCGCTCACCGCGGACCTGCACAGCGAAGGCCGCCTGTCGAAGAAGCTGTTCGGCGCGGTCGGCAAGGTGTCCGCGTTCTCCGTGCGGCTCCGCCGGGCCTGGAAGGCCGAGCGGCTGCCCCCGCTGCTGCTGCCCGAGCCCGGACCGTATCCGCTGCGCATCGGCCGCGACCCGTCCAACGGGCTGCGGCTCAGCCATGACACGGTGTCGCGCCTGCACGCCGAACTGACCCTGCGCGGCGGGCTCTGGGTGCTGCGCGACCTCGGCTCGACCAACGGCACCACGGTCAACGGGCGCCGTGTGACGGGCTCGGTCGTGGTCCGGGCCGGCGACATGGTGAGCTTCGGACAGATGAGTTTCCGGCTCGACGCACGCTGAACGTCCCGCCGCCCGCGCGGTGTTCGTCACCGGCGGTGCAGCCCCCGGCCGCCCGCGCCGCGTCGTCACTGCTGGTGCAGCCCCCGGCCGGCCAGCGTCAGGAACGTCTCGCCGACCGCTTCCGAGAGCGTCGGGTGGGCGTGCACGTGCCGGGCCACATCGGCCGGCTCCGCGTCCCATCCGACGACCAGCTGGCTCTCGGCGATCATCTCCGAGACGTTCGGGCCGACGAGATGGACGCCGAGGACCTGCCCGCCGCCCTCCTGCGCGACGACCTTCACGACGCCGCCCTGGCCGTGCACCATGCCCTTGGCGACGGCCGTCAGCGGCATGGAGTTGACCGTGACGTCACGGCCGCGGCTGCGTGCCTCCGCCTCGCTCAGCCCGACGGACGCGGTCTGCGGCGAGGAGTACGTGACACGGGGGACGGCGGCGCAGTCGACGGGCGCGGACGGCACGCCGGCCAGGGTCTCGGCCACCAGCAGGCCCTCCGCGAAGGAGGCGTGGGCCAGCCCGAGCGACGGCGGCGGCAGCAGATCGCCCACGACATGAACGCCGGGCACCGCGGTCTCCAGCCGTGACCAGTCGGCGGGCGCGACGAAGCCCCGCTCGTCGGTGGTCAGCCCGCCGCTTCCAGACCGAGCCCGTCGTCGAGGGGCAGCCCTTCCTGGACTGGGCCTGCGGGAAAGCCGGCTTCTCGTCCCGTACGGCCGTGCGGACGGAACACACCTCCACGGCGGTCCGTATGGCGGCGGCCGGGATCGGTGTCGCCACGGCCCCCGCGCACGTCGTACGCGGAGCGATCGGCGAGGACTGTGTGCTGCTGCGGGTCGAACCGCCGTGGCGGCGGCCCCTCACGGTGTTCTCCCGGGTCGGGCTCACAGGCGCAGCGGAGACGTTCACCGGGCTGCTGCGGACGTCCTGGCCCCGGGGCGGGCTTCTCACCCGCGGTGGGTGAGGCCGGGCGGCGCGGGCTCAGGGCACGCTGGGCGCAGGGTCGCCATGCCCTGGCGCCGGCGTTCCGGGCCCGGGGCAGGCCGCCTCGTGCGCCGGCCCGTGCCCGCCGAGAACGGGGAGTACTCATGACCGACCTGGACACGCTGTCCGTGAACACCATCCGCGGCCTCTGCATGGACGCCGTCCAGCGGGCCGACTCGGGTCACCCGGGCACGCCGATGGGCATCGCACCCGTCGCCTACACGCTGTGGCAGCGGTTCCTGCGGTTCGATCCCCAGGACCCGATCTGGCCGAACCGCGACCGCTTCGTCCTCTCCGAGGGGCACGCCTCGGTGCTGCTGTGGTCCCTGCTGCACCTGACCGGGGTCCGGGCGGTCGACCCGGACTACGAGGTGCTGGGACGTGCGGCGGTGACCCTCGACGACCTGAAGTCGTTCCGCAAGCTCGACTCCCGCTGCCCCGGCCACCCCGAGTACCGGTGGACGAGCGGCGTGGAGACCACGACCGGGCCGCTCGGCCAGGGGGTTGCCACCTCCGTGGGGATGGCGATGGCGGGCAGGTGGCTCGCCGGCCGGTACAACCGGGACGACTTCCCGCTCTTCGACTTCGACGTGTACGCGCTCGCCGGCGACGGCTGCATGATGGAAGGCGTCTCCTCGGAGGCCGCCTCACTCGCCGGCCACCACCGGCTGTCGAACCTGTGCTGGATCTACGACTCCAACCGGGTCACCATCGAGGGCCACACCGGCATCACCTTCACCGAGGACGTCGCCGCCCGCTTCCTCGCCTACGGCTGGAACGTGACCACGGTCGCCGACGCCAACGACCTCGACGCGGCCACGCGAGCGTTCCACACCTTCCGGGCCGAGACCGAGCGCCCCACCCTGATCCTGGTGCACAGCCACATCGGCTACGGCTCGCCTGTCGAGGACTCGCCGAAGGCCCACGGCGCGCCGTTCGGAGCCGACGGTGTACGGGCGACCAAGCGCTTCCTCGGTCTGCCCGAGAACGAGCAGTTCTGGGTGCCCGACGGCGTCCGTGACGGGTTCGGCGAGGGCATCGGTGCCCGCGGCGCGGAACTGCGCACGGCCTGGCAGAAGCAGTTCGACGCCTACCGCGCCGCCTGGCCCGAACTCGCCGACGAGGTGGAGCGCATGCAGCGCCGCGAACTCCCCGACGACTGGGACCGCGCGCTCCCCGACTTCCCCGCCGACCCCAAGGGCCTCGCCACCAGGGACTCGTCCGGACAGGTCCTCAACGCCCTCGCGCAGCGTGTGCCCTGGCTCCTCGGCGGCTCGGCCGACCTCTCGCCGTCGACCAAGACCCGGCTCACGTTCGGCGGTGCCGGGGACTTCCAGCCCGACGACCCGTCCGGGCGCAATCTCCGCCTGGGCATCCGGGAGCACGCGTCGGCGGCCGTCGCCAACGGCATGGCCCTGACCAAGCTGCGGCCCTACTGGTCGGGATTCCTCATCTTCTCCGACTACGCCAAGGCGGCCGTCCGCCTGTCCGCGCTGATGGAGATCCCGGTCGTGCACATCTTCACCCACGACTCCATCGGGGTCGGCGAGGACGGGCCCACCCACCAGCCCGTCGAACAGCTCGCCGGCCTGCGCGCGATGCCGGGACTGCTGGTGTTCCGGCCGGCCGACGCGGGCGAGGTCGTCGAGACCTGGCGGGTGGTCGCCGCGCTCCGCCACGAGCCGGCGGCGCTGATCCTCTCCCGCCAGGCGCTTCCCACCCTCGACCGTTCCCGGCTCGCCCCCGCCTCGGGAGTCGCACGCGGCGCCTACGTCCTGGCCGACGCGGACTCCGGCAAGCCGCAGGTGATTCTGCTCGCCACCGGATCCGAGGTGTCCCTGGCCCTCTCCGCCCGGGACGAACTGGCCGCGCAGGGCATCGGGGCCCGGGTGGTGAGCATGCCGTGCTGGGAGCTGTTCGACCGTCAGCCGCGGGAGTACCGCGACGAGGTCCTGCCACCGTCGGTGACCGCCCGCGTGGGTATCGAGCAGGCATCGACCTTCGGGTGGGACCGGTACGTGGGAGACGGCGGCGCCCTCATCGGCATGCACACCTTCGGCGCCTCGGCGCCCCTGAAGCAACTGCTCACGAAGTTCGGGTTCACGCCGCAACGGGTGGCCCAGGTCGCGCGCGACCTGGTGACAGCACCCGCCGGCACCACGCCCTGAAGAACGGGAAGGCCGGCCATGACCACTGACACACCCATGCAGATCGGCATGATCGGGCTCGGCCGGATGGGGGCCAACCTCGTGCGCCGGCTGATGCGTGACGGCCACCGCTGCGTCGTCTTCGACCTCGACCGTGACGCCGTACAGGAACTGGAGAACGAGGGGGCGACAGCGGCCTCCTCCCTCCACGACCTCGTCGACAAGCTGGAGCAGCCCCGTAACCTCTGGCTGATGCTGCCCGCCGGCGTCGTGCAGTCGACCCTCGACCAGCTGGCCGCCCTGCTGGACGCCGGCGACACGGTCATCGACGGCGGCAACTCGTACTACCGGGACGACATGGCCCGCGCCAAGGAGCTCGCCCCCCGCCGTATCCACTACGTCGACTGCGGCACCTCGGGCGGTGTCTGGGGCCTCGAACGGGGCTACTGCCTGATGATCGGCGGCGAGGCAGAGGCGGTGAAACGCCTGGACCCGGTCTTCCGCACCATCGCCCCCGGCACCTCGGACGCCGAGCCCACCCCGGGCCGGACCAGGACCGGCGGGAGCGCGCCCGAGGGCTATCTGCACTGCGGACCGAGCGGCGCCGGACACTTCGTGAAGATGGTCCACAACGGGGTCGAGTACGGGATGATGGCCGCCATCGCCGAGGGCCTCAGCGTCATCAAGCACGCGGACGCGGGCCTGCGCGGGCGGACCGTCGACGCCGAGACCGCTCCGCTGCGCGAACCCGAGGCGTACCAGTACGAGATCGACGTGGCCGAGGTCGCCGAGGTGTGGCGCCGTGGCTCGGTCGTCGGCTCCTGGCTGGTCGACCTCGTGGCCGATGCCCTGGCCCGCTCGCCCGAACTCGACAGTTTCACCGGCCGGGTCTCCGACTCCGGGGAGGGCCGGTGGACGGTCCTCGCGGCGGTCGACGAGAGCGTACCCGCGCCCGTCATCAGTGCCGCGCTGATCCAGCGGTACGAATCCCGGAGGCTCGGCGAGTTCACCGACAAGGTGCTGTCCGCGATGCGCGGCGAATTCGGCGGTCACGCCGAGAAGGCGGGGTGAACCGTGGCCAGCTCCTCCCGGCCGGAAGACCGTGGGCCGGTTCCCGAGAACCATGTCATCGTGCTGTTCGGCGCGACCGGGGACCTCGCCCGGCGCAAGCTCCTGCCAGGGCTTTTCCACCTCTCCAAGGCCGGGCTGCTGCCGGCCCGCTACCGCATCGTCGGATCGGCGCCGTCCCGGGCCGCGCTCAGCGACGACGACTTCCGCAAGCGGGCCCGGGAGGCGGTCGCCGAATTCGGCAGATCGAAGCCCGAGGGCAGTGCCTGGCAGGAGTTCGAGGAAGCGCTGTCGTTCGGCGCGGCCGACTCCGACGATCCCGGGCCGCTTCTCGCGGCCGTACGGGACGCCGAGCAGGCCGTCGGCGGGAGCGCACGGCGCCTGTTCCACCTCGCCGTGCCGCCGGCGGCGTTCGCCTCCGTCGTCGAGATGCTCGGCGCGACGGGCCTGGCCGAGAACGCCCGGCTGATCGTGGAGAAGCCCTTCGGCACGGACCTCGCCTCGGCCCAGGCCCTCAACGCGACCATCCACGCCGTCTTCGACGAGTCCCGGGTCTTCCGCATCGACCACTTCCTGGGCAAGGAGTCCGTCGACAACATCCTCGCCCTCCGGTTCGCCAACGGCTTCCTGGAGCCCGTCTGGAACCGGGACCACATCAGCCATGTGCAGATCGACGTGCCGGAGAAGATCGGCATCGAAGGCCGCGCCCAGTTCTTCGAAGGCACCGGGACCTTCCGGGACATGATCGTCACTCACCTCTTCCAGCTCCTCGGATTCGTGGCGATGGAATCCCCGACCGCGCTCAGGGCGAAGCCCCTGCGGGACGAGAAGGAGAAGGTCTTCGAGAGCATGCGGCCGCTCGATCCGGCACACGTCGTCCGCGGCCAGTACGAGGGGTATCGCGACGAACCGGGCGTCGATCCCGCCTCCGACACCGAGACGTTCGTCGCGCTGCGCGTCGAACTGGACAACTGGCGCTGGGCCGGTGTGCCCTTCTACCTGCGCTCGGGAAAGTCGCTCGGGCAGGGACGGCACGTCGTGACGCTCGGTTTCCGGGAACCGGCCCTGCGCATGTTCCCGCTGGCCGCGCAGGACGTCCCCGAGGCCCGGAACAACGAGCTGGTGATCGACTTCGCCGACCCCGGCCGGATCGCCGTCCGCTTCCTGGTGAAGGACCCGGGCCCCGCGATGCGTCTGAGCGAGGCCGAGATGGTCTTCGACTACGCCGGTTCCTTCAACGCGATGCACGCGCTCGAGGGATACGAGCGACTCATCCTGGACGCCATGCTCGGCGACCAGTCCCTGTTCACCCGCTCCGACGGGATCGAGCGCCTCTGGGAGGCGTCCACCCCGCTGCTGGAGAACCCGCCGCCGGTCGAGCTCTACGCGCCGGGTTCCTGGGGCCCCGAGTCGATCGACCGGCTCATCGCCCCGTACCGCTGGAGCCTGCCGGAGCGTCACTGACCTGCCCGGTGGGGACGGGTGACCCCGGCTGCTCCGGATGGCACCCGGGCATCATCCCCACGGGGTACCCGCGGCGCGGCGAGCGGCGCCCGACGCCGCCGGGGGCCGCCGCCCCCTCCTAGCCTCGACGGCATGCTGGGTCTTCCGGATCACGTCCGCACGTGCCTCTTCGACCTCGACGGCGTCCTCACGCGTACCGCGAAGGTGCACGCGGTCGCGTGGAAGGAGATGTTCGACGACTACCTGCGACAGCGCGCCGAACGTGAGGGCGCGCCCTTCGTACCGTTCGACGCCGTGCACGACTACGACGAGTACGTGGACGGCCGCCCCCGCGAGGACGGGGTCCGCACCTTCCTCGCCTCGCGCGGCGTCGAACTGCCCGAGGGCGCGCCCGACGACGGGCCGGGCGCGGAGACCGTGAACGGACTGGGCACCCGCAAGAACGACCTGGTGCTCCGCAAGATCCGCGAGGAGGGCGTGGAGGCGTACGAGGGGTCGGTGGCCTATGTGCGCGCCGCCAGGGACGCCGGTCTGCGGCGCGCCGTGGTCTCCTCGAGCGCCAACTGCCGTGATGTGCTGGTGGCCGCCGGTATCGAGGATCTCTTCGACGAGCGCATCGACGGGATCGTCGCCAGGGAACTGCGGCTGCGGGGCAAACCCGCACCGGACACCTATCTCGCCGCCGCCCGCGCCCTGGGCGCCGACCCGGGCGATGCGGCGGTGTTCGAGGACGCGCTGGCCGGAGTGGAGGCCGGGCGCGCGGGCAGGTTCGGCATCGTGGTCGGCATCGACCGGACCGGGCAGGCCGCGGAGCTGCGGCAGCACGGCGCCGACGTCGTCGTGAGCGACCTCGCCGAACTGATGGAGTCACGATGATCACCCATCCCAGCTATGTGGTCGAACCCTGGCGCCTGCGCGAGACCGAGCTGAACCTCGACGTCCTCGCCCAGAGCGAGTCCGTGTTCGCCCTGTCCAACGGCCATATCGGGTGGCGCGGCAATCTCGACGAGGGCGAGCCGCACGGGCTGCCCGGCGCCTACCTCAACGGTGTCCACGAGCTGCACCCACTGCCCTACGCCGAGGCCGGCTACGGCTACCCGGAGTCCGGTCAGACGCTGATCAACGTCACCGACGGGAAGATCATCAGGCTTCTCGTGGACGACCACCCCTGCGACCTGCGCTACGGCGAACTGACGGCACACGAGCGGGTACTGGACTTCCGTACGGGAGTCCTGAGCCGCACCGCGGAATGGACCTCGCCGGCCGGCCTCGCCGTGCGCATCACCTCGCACCGCCTGGTGTCGTTCACCCAGCGGGCCATCGCCGCGATCGCCTACGAGGTGGAGCCGCTGGACGGCCGGGCCACCGTGGCCGTCCAGTCGGAGCTGGTCGCGAACGAGCAGATGCCGCACGACGCCGGCGACCCGCGGGTCGCGGCAGCGATCGACGCCCCGCTCGAACCGGAGGAGGACTTCGCCCAGGACACCCGGCTGCGCCTGGTCCACCGCACCAGGAAGAGCGGCCAGCGGGTCGCGGCCGCGGCCGACCACATCGTCGAGGGCCCGGCGGGGACGACCTGGTCGGCCGAGAGCGAGCCGGACGTCAGCAGGCTCACCGTCACCGCCACACTGGCGCCCGGTGAGCGGCTGCGGCTGGTGAAGTTCGTGGGGTACGGCTGGTCCGCCGAAAGGTCGCTGCCCGCCCTGCACGACCAGGTCGACGGCGCGGTCGCCGCCGCCCGGAGCACCGGCTGGGAGGGACTCCTCGCCGAGCAGCGGGCCTATCTGGACACCTTCTGGTCCTGCGCGGACGTCGAAGTGGACGGTGACGCGGAGATCCAGCAGGCCGTGCGCTTCGCGCTCTTCCACGTCCTCCAGGCGGCGGCCCGCGGGGAGGAGCGGGCGATCCCCGCCAAGGGCCTGACGGGGACGGGCTACGACGGACACTCGTTCTGGGACGTGGAGTCCTTCGTCCTCCCCGTGCTCACCTTCACGGCGCCCCAGGCCGTCGGCCCGGTCCTGCGCTGGCGGCACGCGACCCTGCCCGCGGCGCGGGACCGGGCTCATCAGCTCGGGCTGGCCGGAGCGGCGTTCCCGTGGCGGACCATCAGCGGCGCCGAGTGCTCCGCCTACTGGCCGGCGGGGACGGCCGCCTTCCACGTCAACGCCGACATCGCCGACGCAGTGCTGCACTACGTGATGGCCACCGGGGACGAGACGTTCGAGCGGGGCCCGGGCCTGGAGCTGCTGGTGCACACGGCGCGGCTCTGGCACTCGCTCGGCCACCACGACGCGGAGGGTGTCTTCCACATCGACGGCGTCACCGGCCCCGACGAGTACAGCGCCATCGCCCGCGACAACCTCTACACCAATCTGATGGCGCGACGGAATCTGGTGGCCGCCGCGGAGACGGCGGCGCGGCACGCCGACCGGGCGGAGGAGCTGGGAGTCGACGACGAGGAGACCGCGGCCTGGCGGGACGCCGCCGCCCGGATCGCCGTGCCGTACAACGAGGCGCTCGGCGTGCACGAGCAGTCGGCCGGGTTCACCGCGTTCCAGCACTGGGACTTCGACGGCACCTCGCCGGAGCAGTACCCGCTGCTGCTGCACTTCCCCTACTTCGACCTCTACCGCAAACAGGTCGTCAAACAGGCGGACCTGGTCCTCGCCATGGTGACGTGCCCGGACGCCTTCACGCCCGAGGAGAAGGCCCGTAACTTCGCCTACTACGAGTCGCTGACCGTGCGGGACTCCTCGCTCTCGGCGTGCTGCCAGGCGATCATGGCCGCGGAGACCGGGCACCTCCGGCTCGCCTACGCCTACCTGGGTGAGGCGGCCCTGATGGACCTGGAGAACCTGGAGCACAACACCCGCGACGGGCTGCACATCGCCTCCCTCGCGGGCACGTGGCTGGCCCTGGTGTTCGGGCTCGGCGGAATGCGCCGGCACGAGGGCGAGGCCGGTACGCAGGGCCGTCTGGGGTTCGCCCCCAGGCTGCCCGAGCGCCTGTCCGGCCTGAAGTTCACGGTGCTGGTGCGGGGGCGCAGACTGCGGGTGGACATCCGCCGCACCACGGCCCGTTACACCCTGGTGGAGGGCGACCCGCTGACCGTCCTGCACCACGGCGAGCCGCTCCCCCTCACGGTGTCCGAGCCGGTGGAGCGCCCCCTGCCGCCGGTGCCTGTACAACCCGAACCGCAGCAGCCCAAGGGACGCCGCCCCGCCGACCGCGTGGGCGTCGCGGTGACCGACCCCGCTGAGGCGTCCGACTAGGGCCTGTCCGGCATCACCCCCGGCGCCCCACCGCCCTCTCCAGCAGCGCCACCGGCCGCTCGGCGAAGAGCTCCGTCAGCGGCACCCGCCCACCCGGAAACTCCCGCTCCGGCGCCAGCACATCGGTCCACCGCCCCTCGGGGAGCTCCAGCGACGTCTCGCCCCAGCCGCCCGACTCGTCGAGCCGCAGCGAGAGCCGGGTCACCGCCGTCACGACCTCGCCCGAGCGGCAGAAGGCCAGACAGTGCGCGGCCGCCGGCCCGTCCGCCGCCAGGCTCCGATACGTACCCGACTCGCCGAACACCTCCGGGCGCCGGCGGCGCAGTCGCAGCGCGGCCCGCGTCAGCCGTGCCTTCTCGTCCGCGGAGCTCTCCCGGAACGGCCGGCGGTTGTCCGGGTCGACCAGCGCCAGGTAGATGTGCTCGGTGCCCTGGTACAACTCGGGCACCCCCGGCATGGTCAGCTGCACCAGTGCCGCACCCAGCACGTTGGCCAGCCAGTACGGGTCGAGTTCCCGGGCCAGCAGGACCACCGTGTACAGCGGCGGCCCGGCCGGTCCCGCGTCCACGAAATCGTTGACGGCCCGCTCGTACGCGGCATCGGGCTCGGTCCAGCTGGTGTGCAGTCCGGCTTCCCGTACCGACTTGAGCAGGGCGGGACCGATCCGCTGCGGATACGGCATCGCGAACCCGAACGCCGTCTGCCACGCCACCCATGCGAGATGGTGATCGGGCGCCGGTGTGAAGGCCAGGCCCGTCAGCAGCCGCTCCCACCGCTCGGGGCACTCCGACAGCAGCGCGATCCTGGCCCGGACATCCGCGCTGCGCTTGGTGTCGTGCGTGGACAGCACCGTGCCGGTGGCCGGCCAGTCCCGGGCCAGCCGGGCACAGTACGCATGGAACTCCTCGGGGCTCACCCCCGGGCACCCCGGATCACCGCCCACCTCGTTCGCCGAGATCAGGGGGGTGTAGCGGTAGTAGGCCGTGTCCTCGACGGACTTGGCACGCAGCGCCGACGACGTCTGCGCGAAACGGGCCCGGAAGGCCGTCTGCTCCGGGCTGTCACCGAGCCGGCCGAGCGCCAGGTCCCGGATCACATCGACCGCCTCCGCCTCCTCGGCGACGGCGAACGCCGCCTTCGCCCGCAGCGCCGCGTCCGCCGTCAGGACCGCCTCGCCCCCGGTGCGGTACGGCCGGTAGACGGGCACCCGCACCAGCAGCTCCCGGATCGCGGTGCGCAGCGCCCAGGGCGCGTGGTCGTGCAGCGCCGGGTCCGCCGCGCACACCCGTTCGGCCAGGCGGGCGAGCGCCTCGGTCTCCGCGACCAGCTGGTGCGTCACCACCGTGAACGCGGCGCGGCGCACCGTCGCACCCCAGAAGCCGCCCCGGTCGCCGCCGGGCGACGCGTAGTTCTGGTACCCGCGGAGCAGTTCCTCGGCACCCTCGGGGTCGGTGAAGAGCCCGTCGATCCGGTGCAGCGCGTCGTAGCCCGTCGTGCCGGCGACCGGCCAGCCGGCCGGCAGGTGCTCGTCCCGGGTGAGGATCTTCTCCACGACCGTCCAGCAGCCGCCGGTGGCCTCGTGCAGCCGGTGCAGGTACTCCTCGGGGTCGGCCAGCCCGTCGGGATGGTCGATCCGCAGGCCCTCGACGACACCGTCCCGTACCAGTTCAAGGATCTTGGCGTGGGTGGCGGCAAAGACCTCCGGGTCCTCCACCCGTACCCCGATCAGCTCCGAAACGGTGAAGAAACGCCGGTAGTTGAGTTCGGTCCTGGCCAGCCGCCACCAGCCGAGCCGGTACCACTGGGCGTCCAGCAGCTCCGGCAGGGGCAGCTCCTCGGTGCCCTCCCGCACCGGGAACGTGTGTTCGCCGTAGCGCAGGACCCGTCCCTCCACCCGCAGCGCGCCGAGTTCGTCCCCGAGCCGTCTGCCCAGAACGGGCATCAGAACCCTGCCGCCGCCCGCGTCCCAGTCGATGTCGAACCACCCCGCGTACGGCGACCCGGGGCCTTCCCGCAGCACCTCCCACAGCGCCTTGTTGTGGCGCGGCACGGCGGCCATGTGGTTGGGCACGATGTCGAGCACCAGTCCGAGTCCGTGCTCGCGAGCCGTGCGGGCGAGGGACCGCAGCCCCTCCTCGCCGCCGAGTTCCTCCCGTACCCGGTCGTGGTCCACGACGTCGTAGCCGTGCGTCGAACCCGGCATCGCCTCCAGCACCGGTGACAGATGCAGATGCGAGATCCCCAGTCCGGCGAGGTACGGAACCGCCGTCTCGGCGGCCCGGAAGGGAAAGTCCGGCTGGAGCTGGAGACGGTAGGTGGCGGTGGGCGTCATGCGAACGTACGTACCCGCATCGCGGCCTTCTGTGTCATCGGCTCGTGCGCCGGCAGGGATTACCGCGTGACGTTCACCTGATATGACGAACGCCGGACCGTCAGGCCGGCCTCCGCAGCACCGTCAGACTCCGCCCGATCATCCTGACCCGGTCACCCGCCGCCACCTTCGGCCCCTGACCCGGCGGAACGCCCTCCGGTCGTGCCGTGTCCACCACCACCTGCCACTGGTGCCCATGGTTCACCGGCACCGCGAAGTCCCGGTCCTCCGCGCTCGCGTTGAACATCAGCAGGAACGAGTCGTCGGAGATCCGCTCGCCGCGCGGGCCGGGCTCCGAGATCGCATGGCCGTTCAGGAACACCGTCAGGGCCCTGGCGTGGGCGGCCTGCCAGTCGCGGGCCGTCATCTCCTCGCCCTCCGGAGTGAACCAGGCGATGTCCGAGAGCTCGTCGTGCGTGCCCTCCACCGGCCGGCCGTGGAAGAAGCGCCTGCGCCGGAACACCTGGTGATCGCGGCGCAGCCAGACCATTGCCCGGGTGAAGGCCAGCAGCGAGCCCTGCTCCTCCTCGGTCGACGCCGGCCAGTGCACCCAGGACAGCTCACTGTCCTGGCAGTACGCGTTGTTGTTGCCGTGCTGGGTACGGGCGAACTCGTCACCGTGGCTGAGCATCGGCACGCCCTGGGACAGCATCAGCGTCGCGATGAAGTTGCGCATCTGACGGCCCCGCAGTTCCAGCACCCCGGGATCGTCGGTGTCGCCCTCCGCCCCGCAGTTCCACGACCGGTTGTGGCTCTCCCCGTCCCGGTTGCCTTCCCCGTTGGCCTCGTTGTGCTTCTCGTTGTACGAGACCATGTCATGCAGGGTGAAGCCGTCGTGGCAGGTCACGAAGTTGACCGAGGCGAGCGGCCGGCGCCCGTCGTCCTGGTAGAGGTCCGACGATCCGGTCAGCCGGGAGGCGAACTCCGCCAGGGTGCGCGGCTCGCCGCGCCACAAGTCCCGCACCGTGTCGCGGTACTTGCCGTTCCACTCGGTCCACAGCGGCGGGAAGTTCCCCACCTGGTAGCCGCCCTCGCCGACGTCCCACGGCTCGGCGATGAGCTTCACCTGGCTGACCACCGGATCCTGCTGCACCAGGTCGAAGAACGACGACAGCCGGTCCACCTCGTGGAACTGCCGGGCCAGCGTCGCCGCGAGATCGAAGCGGAAGCCGTCGACATGCATCTCGGTGACCCAGTAGCGCAGCGAGTCCATGATCAGCTGGAGCACGTGCGGGGAGCGCATCAGCAGCGAATTGCCGGTGCCGGTGGTGTCCGTGTAGTACCGGCGGTCCTCGGACAGCCGGTAGTACGAGACATTGTCCAGGCCCCGGAAGGAGAGCGTCGGGCCGAGATGATTGCCCTCCGCCGTGTGGTTGTAGACGACGTCGAGGATCACCTCGATCCCCGCCTGGTGCAGCGCCCGTACCGCCGATTTGAACTCCAGCACCTGCTGGCCCCGGTCGCCCCAGGAGGCGTAGCGGTTGTGCGGGGCGAAGAACCCGATCGTGTTGTAGCCCCAGTAGTTGTCCAGCCCCGCGTCGACCAGCCGGTGGTCGTTCACGAACTGGTGCACCGGCATCAATTCCAGGGCGGTGACGCCCAGTTCCGTCAGATGCGAGATCACCTCGGGGTGCGCGAGGCCCGCGTACGTCCCGCGCAGCTCCTCCGGCAGCGCCGGATGCAGCATCGTCAGGCCCTTCACATGGGCCTCGTAGATCACCGTGCGGTGGTAGTCGGTGCGCGGCGGCCGGTCGTCGCCCCAGTCGAAGTACGGATTGACCACCACGGAAGCCATCGTGTGCGGGGCGGAGTCGAGGTCGTTGCGCGAGTCCGGTCTGCCGAAGTGGTAGCCGTACACCGCCTCACCCCAGGCGATACGTCCGCTCATGGCCCGCGCGTACGGGTCGAGGAGCAGCTTCGCCGAGTTGCACCGCTGCCCGCGCTCCGGCGTGTACGGGCCGTGCACCCGGAATCCGTACCGCTGTCCCGGCATCACGCCCGGCAGATACGCATGGCGCACGAACGCATCGGTTTCGCGCAGCTCGACGGCCGTCTCCGAGCCGTCGTCGTGCAGCAGACACAGCTCGATACGGTGCGCGGCCTCGGAGTAGACCGCGAAGTTGGTGCCGGCGCCGTCGTACGTGGCGCCGAGTGGATACGCCTGTCCCGGCCAGACCTGCATAGATAAGACTCTTCCACTTCTGATCCGGGTGCTGGGGACCTCTTCGGCCAGATCCTCCCCGAAAGATGGGCAACCTCCTAGGACTTACCACCGTCCTACCGGGTGACCACAGGGATAAGGGGGAAAATGTGCGCAATATAGTGCGCCGCCACCTGGGGAAGGTGGTTGCGGGCACGGCCATTGCGGTGACGGGTACCGCTGTGATGGTGGCCATCACCCTGCCGGGCACGGCAGGAGCGGAAGGCGGCCTTGGCGGCCGGTCCACCGCATCCGGGGGACGGGGCCCGGGCGCTCAGGGGCAGGGCACCGGAGCCTCGGCACCCGAACCCGGCGTCGTCGCGGCGGCCCCCGAAGAGGGCGAGAAGGGCTTCGGCCGCGATCCGCTCACCGACGACGAGCTGAAGCGGGCGAAACAGCTGGCGGCGGCGCCGGCCGCGCGCACCGGCGAGAACGTGACGGGCGGCCGCGGCCCGCAGCTCCTCACCACCGATCTGGCCGAGCAGGAGCCGTCCGAGGCAGCCCTCGCCACACCGCCGCGCCGCGCCGTCGTGTCGTACTACGACTACAAGACCGACCAGCTCGTCACAGCGACGGTCAATCTCACCACCGGGAAGGTGGACAGCCGCGCGGCGCAGCAGGGCGTGCAGCCCTCCCCGCACCGCGAGGAGCTGAGGGAGGCCGTCGAGCTGATTCTGGCGAACCCGCTCGGCGCCGGGCTGAAGGCGGACTACAAGGACGCCACCGGCAGCGCGCTCACCTCCCCGAAGCCGCTCACCCTGAGCGGCTTCGTCTACCGCAAGGACCGGCAGGCGCGGATCCCGCAGCAGCTCAGCTCCTGCGGAGTGCACCGCTGCGTGCGCGTCATCACCAAGATCACCAACGGGCCGTGGATCGACACCAGGGACCTGGTCGTCGATCTGAGCGCCCGCACCGTCGTCCGTACGCCTTCCGCCTGAGGGGTTCCGCTTCGCATGGACAAGAGCAGATTCTCGCGTGCCCGCACACCGGTCCGGGCCGTCCGCAAGCCGGCGTCGGTGGCCGCCGCAGCCGTCCTGCTGGGCGGCGCGCTGACGGCCGCGGGCCCCACGGCACAGGCCGCCCCCCAGGGCCCCACGCCGCCGCCGTCACCGGGCTGCAGCGCGCCGTACCGGATCAGCCAGACCCTCGCCGGCGGCACCACCTGGCGCATGTGCTGGCACTACGACTCCTCCGCCGGACTGGTCCTGGACAAGGTGAGCTACCAGCCCAGGAGCGAGCCCAAGCCGATCCAGGTGCTCAGCAGCGCCAAGCTGGCGCAGGTCCATGTGCCCTACGACGACGGGCAGGCCGAGTACGACGACCTCACCGGCTTCGGGTTCGGCTACGGCCTGCAGAACCTCAAGGCCACGGAGTGCCCCGGCGGCACCGTCCAGTCGGTCAAGGTCCCCGACATCGGCCAGGTCAACGGCCTGTGCATGACCACACGATCGCGTGGCCACGCCTACCGCATGGCGAACGACGAGGGCACCGAGGTCTGGCAGGAGGAGGGCAAGGACCTGCTCCTCTACACCGTCAACAAGGTGTCCTGGTACGAGTACATCACCGAGTGGCGCTTCTCCTCCGACGGAACGATTTCCGCCAACGTCGGAGCCACCGGCAGCCTCTCACCGGGCGACTACAACGCGGGCGACGGGCGCGGCTGGCCCATCGGCAAGGGCGCCAAGGACTACTCGACCAGCCACAGCCACAATGTCTTCTGGCGGCTGAACTTCGGCCTCGACGGCAGCACGAAGGACCGGATCGAGCAGTACGACTCGGCGGTCACCCCGCCCGTCGGCACCGGCAGCCCGACGACGAAGACCACGCGTACGCCCGTGACCAAGGAGCTCGCCGGGGACGCGAAGGCGATGCGCTGGTGGCGCGTGGTGAGCGAGACCGGCAAGAACAAGGACGGCCACGCCCGCAGTTACGAGATCGTGCCCGGGCCGTCCGCCAAGCACGCCGGGCGTCCCTTCACCCAGCACGACGTCTACTTCACCCAGAGCCGCGCCTGTGAGCAGTTCGCCAGCAACAACACGCTCAACTGCGGGCGAGGCGCGCCCGACAACGTGGGGAAGTGGGTCAACGGCGAAGCCCTGACCAACCCGGCGGTCTGGGTCAACATCGGTTTCCACCACATCGCCCGGGACGAGGACCAGCAGCCGATGCCGGTCCACTGGCAGGGCTTCCAGCTCGCGCCCAGGGACGTAACCGCTATGAATCCGCTCACTCCGGCAGATCTCGCCGACCAGAACGGCGCACCCGACTTCGGGAGTTGAGAAAGGAGCCTGTGGATCCGGCTGCACCGCCTCCCGCTCCCGGAGTACCCTTCCTTGATCGTTGAAGACGGGGCGTCCGGGAACAGAAGGCGGTGCGCGGGTGAGCTCGGGAGGGCTGGAGCTACCCCCCGGTGACGCAGGTCACGAGGGGGACTCCGCTGACGTCCCGCCCGGGGCGGTGTCCCTCGCCCGGCCGGTGGAGATGGGATCGCAGATCGGGCCCGAACTGGACTGGGGCGCGGACGCCTGGAGCGAGGTGCGTACGCGCGCTCAACGGGCCGGGCGGGCCTACATCTGGCTGAATCTGGTCGAGCAGCGGCTGCGGGCCGTCGTGGCAGCCGTGCTCCGTCCCATCTACGAACCCGTGCACGGCGAGGACTGGGTCGTCGCCGCCGCGGGTCCCGCCGGACAGGAGTGGGTGCAGCGGGCCGTCGCCGTGCGCGAGGTCTCCCGCCGCAAGGGCTATCTCCTCGACCCGGCCGACGACAACGTGCTCAGCTTCCTCACCCTCCCGCAGCTGCGGGAGCTGATGGTCCAGCACTGGCCCTGCTTCGAGCCGTACTTCGACGACCGGCGCGAGGTGGAGCTGGCTCTGGACGAGCTGGAGGTCGCACGCAATGTGGTCTCCCGCAACCGCGCGCTGAGCGAGACCGTGCTCGCCCAGGCCGAAAGGGCCTCGGCCCGGCTGCTGGAGATCCTCGGCAGCGGGGCCGGGGTGCCGTCCGCGGACCGGCTGCCGGTCGACGCGGTCGAGGACCTGGTCGGGGACCGGTACGCGGACGTGGTGTCCGTCCATCCCGACCGGGTACGGCTGCAGCGGCAGCTGCCGGCCGAGGACCTCTTCGGGGGAGCGCGGCGACTCGACGCCATCGGCATAGGCCTGAATCTGCTCGTGCAGAACTTCTCGGGGCGCCGGCTGGTCCGGCTCGCCGAGTCCGGTGCCCGGGTGCGGCTGCTCTTCCTCAACCCGGCGAGCAGCGCGGTCAAGCGGCGCGAGCGCGAACTGGGCCTGAAGAAGGGCGAGTTGAGCCGCTCGGTGGAGATGAACATCCTCCATATGCGACGGGTGCGGTCGAAGCTGCGCGACCCGGGCGCCTTCGAGATCCATGTCTTCGACGAGACGCCCCGGTTCACGGCGTATCTCGTCGACGGGGACGGTCCCGACGGGCTCGCCGTCGTGCAGTCGTATCTACGGCGGGCGCGTGGCATGGAGGCGCCGGTGCTGGTGCTGCGGGGCGCGGGCCGGTCGGTGGTGCGGTCGGGTCAGGACAGCGAGCACGGGCTCTTCCAGACGTACCGGGAGGAGTTCGAGTCCGTGTGGACCGACTCGCGGCCGGTGTCCTGAGGGTTCGGCTCCTGACGGCCGGTGCGCTGACGGCCCGTGCCCTGACGGTCGGTGCCCTGACGGTCGGTGTCCTGACTGTGGGTCTCCTGACTTTCAGTACGGTCGTCGTGGTCCTGACCGTCGGTGACCCGGCTGCCCCGTGGCCCGGCTGTCAGTGCCACGTGCGAGAGTTTCGCCAGTACCACTGAAAGAGGGGGGCGTGATCATGACCTGGCACCGCGAGCCGCTGGCCGGTTTCGACCTGGAGACGACCGGCACCGACCCGCTGGACGCACGCATCGTGACGGCGGCGGTCGTCGTCGTGCGGGACGGCGAGACGAGCGGGCGGCGGACGTGGCTGGCCGATCCGGGGATCCGGATCCCGGCGCAGGCGTCGGCGATCCACGGCATCAGCAGCGAGCGGGCGGCGGCGGAGGGCCGGCCGGCGCGCGAAGTGGCGGACCAGATCGCCGAGACGCTGACGGAGCACTGGACGCAGGGCGTCCCGGTCGTCGCGTACAACGCGGCCTTCGACCTCACGCTGCTCTCGGCGGAGCTGGCCCGTCACGGGCTGCCGTCCCTGTCCGAGCGGCTCGGCGGCACGGACATCGGCCCGGTCATCGATCCGTACACGATCGACCGCGCCGTCGACCGCTACCGCCGTGGCAAGCGCACGCTGGAAGCGGTCTGCGGGGAGTACGGAGTGGTCCTCGACGGCGCCCACGAGGCGCTCGCGGACGCGCTGGCGGCGGTGCGGGTGGCCGCCGCGATAGCGGACCGCCACCCGTCGGTGGCGGCCCTCGCACCGGCCGAGCTGCACACCCGCCAGGTGCGCTGGTACGCGGAGTGGGCGGCGGACTTCCAGGACTTCCTCCGCCGCAAGGGCGACGCGGACGCGGTGGTGGACGGCTCCTGGCCGCTGCGCGAGCCGGTCGCCAGCGCACGCTGACGGACGGGGGAGGTCAGCCGGCGGCCGCGCCCCTGGTCCGCGCATCGCCGATGAAGTCGAGCAGAGCTGCGTTGATCCGGTCCGGGGCGTCCAGCTGGAGCCAGTGCCCGGCACTGGACGATGCCCGAGCCCCAGTCGTGGCCGACGAGATGGGCCTGCTCGACCTCCAGCCGGTCGAGCAGCTCCAGCAGGTCGGCGACGGACCGGGCCGGGGCGTAGGCGTCGGTGCCCTCCGGACGGTCCGAGCCGCCGAAGCCGCGGAGATCGGGGGCGATGGTGCGGTAGCCGGCGGCCTGAAGCGCTGCCACCTGGTGGCGCCAGCAGTCGTGGGTGTCCGGGAAACCGTGCACCAGGAGCACGGCCGGCCCGGCGCCGCCCGTGCGGACCTCGAGGGTCACCTCGCTGAGTTCGACACGCATGACAACACTCCGATCATTCACGTCGTTCGTGGACGGTCATTCATGGAAGGGAGTCGAGCCAGGGCGGGTTTCCCGGATTCCCCGGCCCACGATGTCAGAACGGATACCAGCGCACCTCGGTGTCGCCGTCACGCAACGAGGCCACGCGGCGGCGGAATTCGGCCAGCGCCTTCGGGTTCGAAGGGGCGTGCTGGGCCACCCAGGCGCAGCTCGCCGTCTCGCGGGCGCCGCGGAGCACGGCGCAGCCGTCCCAGCGGCGGACGTCCCAGCCGTAGTCGTCCGTGAAGGCGTCGTACGCGGCCGGGGCCAGCCCGTACCGGTCGCGGGAGAGGGCGAGGACCACCAGGTCGTGCTCGCGCAGGTCCGAGGAGAAGGTCTCCAGGTCGACCAGGACCGGCCCGTCCGGGCCGATGTGCACATTGCGGGGGAGGGCGTCACCATGGATCGGTCCCGGCACGAGGTGCGGGACGAGCGCGGCCGCCGCCGCGGCGAAACCGTCCCGCCGCTCCCGCAGATACGCCGCGTCCGCCGGATCGATCGCGTCCCCCGCCAGCCGCAGCCAGCGCTCCACACCGCCGAGCAGGTCCCGGCGGGGCAGCGCGAACGGCGCGGCGGGCAGCGCGTGCACCTGCCGCAGCAGCGGGGCGAGATCGCGCGGCTCGGCGGGACGTACCGCCTCGGGCAGCCGGTGCCAGACCGTCACCGGATGCCCCTCCACCAGGCGGGTCTTCGGCTCCGCGGCCCGTACTGCCGGGACGCCCGCCTCCTGGAGCCACCCGGCCACCGCCAGCTCGCGCTCCGCACGCTCCAGCAGCTCCGCGCTCCGCCCGACCTTCACCACCACGTCGCCGCTCGCGAACACCGCGTTCTCGCCCAGTGCCAGCAGCCGGCCGTTCCCCGCCAGCCCGGCCGCCGTCAGCACCTCGCGCGCGCGTGTCTCGTCCATGGCGCGAATTCTCGCATTCACGCAGGCCGGGTTGACGAACCGACGGTCCGTCAGCACGATGACGAGGGGCCGGTTCAACTTCATAAAGGGGTCGAATCCGTGACATTGGCGACTGCAACGGAACGGTCCGGCAGAGCGAGCCCGAAACCACGACCCGGAGCGCGTCGCCCCGGCACGGACTTCGGAGCCTGGTTCCTCGTCCTCCCCGCGCTGATCCCGATCCTTGTGCTGAGCGTGGGCCCGCTGCTCTACGGCGTCGCGCTCTCCTTCACCGACGCCCAGTCCGGCCGCACCCAGGCCACCCAGTGGACCGGCACGCTCAACTTCCAGGACCTGCTCCACGACACCCTGTTCTGGGACTCGTTCCGGATCGGGCTGCTGTGGGCGGTCGGGGTGACCGTCCCGCAGTTCGTGCTCGCCCTCGGCCTCGCGCTGCTGCTCAACCAGAACCTCCGCTTCCGCTGGCTGGCCCGAGCCCTCGCGATCATTCCCTGGGCGATGCCCGAGGTCGTCGTCGGCATCATGTGGCGCCTCGTCTACCACCCCGACGCCGGCATCCTCAACGAGACCATCCGCGATCTCGGCCTCGGCGACGGCCGCGACTGGCTGACCGGCCTCGCCACCGCACTCCCCGCCGTGATCGTCGTCGGCGTCTGGTCCGGTATGCCGCAGACCACCGTCGCCCTCCTCGCCGGACTCCAGAACACCCCCCAGGAGCTCCACGAGGCCGCGGCCCTCGACGGCGCCGGCGCCTGGCGACGGTTCCGTACCGTCACCTGGCCCGCCCTCAGGCCCGTCGCCCTCGCCGTCACCGCGCTCAACTTCATCTGGAACTTCAACTCCTTCGCGCTGGTCTACGTCCTGACCGGCGGCGGACCCGGCGGCCGCACCCGCCTCCCCATGCTCTTCGCCTATGAAGAGGCCTTCCGCTACGGCCAGTTCGGCTACGCCGCCGCCATGGGCTGCGTCATGGTCGCGGTGATATCGGTGATGCTCGCCCTCTACCTGGTGGGCCGGCTGAGGGGTGGTGACACGAAGTGAGCATGCGCACCAGCCGGGCCGGACGCGCCGGCCAGTACCTCGCACTCCTCGCCTATCTGGTCTTCCTCGCCTTTCCCTTCCTGTGGCTGATCTCCACCGCCTTCAAGCCGCCCCGCGAACTCGGCTCGCTCCACCCCACCTGGATGCCGGAAGACCCCACGCTCGCCAACTTCCGGCAGGCCTTCGACGAACAGCCGCTCCTCCAGGCCGCCGTGAACAGCCTGATCGTCGCCCTGAGCGCGGCGGCCGTCGCGGTCGTCATCGCGACGCCGATGGCCTATGTGATGGCCCGTCACCGCACCCGGCTCGCGAAGGCCGCCACCGGCTGGGTCGTCGTCAGCCAGGCATTCCCGTTCGTCCTGCTGATCATCCCGCTGTTCCTGATCCTCAAGAACCTCCAGCTGATCAACACCCTGGCCGGTCTGGTCCTGGTGTACGTCGTGTGGTCGCTGCCGTTCGCGCTCTGGATGCTCACGGGATACGTACGGGCCGTGCCGTCCGAACTGGAGGAGGCCGCGGCGGTCGACGGCGCGGGCCGGACCCGTACGCTCGTCTCGGTCACCGCGCCGCTGCTCGCGCCCGGGATCGTGGCCACCGCAATGTTCGCGTTCATCACCGCGTGGAACGAGTTCTTCTTCGCGCTCGTCCTGCTCAAGACCCCGCAGAAGCAGACCTTGCCGGTCGTCCTCACCCACTTCCTCGGCGCGGAGGGCGTCGGCGACCTCGGGCCGCTCGCCGCGGCCGCGTTCCTCGCGACGGTCCCCTCCCTGGTGATCTTCGCGGTCATCCAGAGACGGATCACAGGCGGCATGCTGGCCGGGGCGGTGAAGAGTTGATGCGCGGATCGATGCACGGACCGATGCACGGACCGATGCGCCGACCGGTGCACGGGCCGGTGTGCGTACGGGGACGGATGCTGGCCGCTGTGGCCACCGCACTGGCGCTGTTGCTGACCGGCTGCTCCCCGGGTGGCGGCACCGACGGGAAGATCACGCTCCGCTTCCAGTCCCTGGCCTGGCAGGAGGAGTCCGTCGACGCCAACGAGGAGCTGGTGAAGGAGTGGAACGCGACGCATCCCGACGTCCGGGTCGAGTACGTCCAGGGCAGCTGGGACAGCGTCCACGACCAGCTGCTGACCTCCTTCGAGGGCGGCGAGGCGCCGGACATCATCCATGACGCCTCCGACGACCTCGCGGACTTCGCCTACGGCGGCTACCTCGCCGATCTGCGCGAGCTGCTGCCGGCCCGGCTCACCGCCGACATTCCGGAGCAGAGCTGGGAGACGACGACCTTCGGTGACGGCATCTACGGCGTCCCGTTCCTCCAGGAGCCCCGCGTCCTCATCGCCAACAAGACACTCCTCGACGCGTCCGGTGTCCGCATCCCGACTCCCGAGAAGCCCTGGAGCTGGGCGGAGTTCCGGCAAATCGGCAAGAAGATGACGGCGTGGCTCGGTCATGAGAAGTACGCGGTCGCCTGGCCGTTCAAGGACCCGGTTTCGGCCACGCTCAACCTCGGGCTCTCGGCGGGCGGGCGGATGTTCCAGCGCGGCGAGGACGGGCGGGTGCGCATCGAGTTCACGGACGCCGACGCGGTGGTCCCCGAAACCGTCCACGACCAGGTCCACGTGGACTCGTCCGCGTCCAGCACGGCGCTCGGCGGGGGCGGCTCCGACGCACTGCCCGGTTTCTTCGGCGGCAAGTACGCGATGGTCCCGCTCGGCTTCTCGTACCGGCAGCAGATCGTGCAGCAGGCACCCAGGGGATTCGAGTGGACGGTGCTGCCCGCGCCCGCCGGCAGCGAGGGGCTCGCGCAGGGCGTCAGCCCCCAGACCCTGTCGGTCGCAGAGGACAGCCCGCACAAGAAGGAAGCGGTGGAATTCATCGACTTCCTGCTGCAGCCGCGGAACATGGTGCGGCTGGCGAAGGGCGACTGGATGCTCCCGACGGGCACGCAGGCGCTCGCCGACCCCGCGCTGCACACCCCGAAGGACGGCTGGGCGACGGGCGCGGCGCTCGCGAAGCACCTTCGTCCGGCGCCCGCGCAGTCGGTGCGGGGCTATCCCGAGTGGAAGGACAAGGTGGCGACGCCGGCGCTCCAGGAGTACTACTCGGGCGGCATCGACCGCGCCGAGCTGGAGCAACGCCTCGTCGAGGACGGCAATCTGGTGCTGGCCCGCTATCAGCGGCAGTAACCCGGCACACCTGGCGGGAGCCGGCCGGGCCGGACGAGTCCGGCGGGTCCTCCGCGAGTTCGTGCTTGCACGAGACCTCTCGTCCTCGCTGGGGTCGGCCTTCACCAAGCAGCCGGGCTTCTACCGTGAGTGCGTGAAGGCCTTCGGTGACCTTCCCGGGTGGCATGTGGTGCTGCAGATCGGCAAGTTCGTCGACGTCGCCGAGCTGGGTGAGGTTCCGGCGAACATCGAAGTGCACCAATGCGTACCGCAGTTGGCGATCCTGAAGCAGGCGGACGCGTTCATCATCCATGCGGGCGCCGGCGGCAGCCAGGAGGGCCTCGCCACCGGCACCCCGATGGTCGCGGTCCCGCAGGCCGTCGACCAGTTCGGCAACGCGGACATGCTCGCCTCGCTGGGAGTGGCCCGCCATGTCCCGATGGCGGAAGCCACCGCCGGCACCCTCCGCGAGGCGGTCCTCGCCCTGACCGGCGACCCGGACGTCGCCCGCCGCCTCCGCGAGATCCAGCTCTCGATGGCGGGTGAGGGCGGCACGAAGCGCGCGGCGGACCTGATCGAGGCCGAACTGCCGCACGTCTGAACCGCGAAACCCGGGCAGGGGGAACAGCCCGGGATGCCGGCAGTGGGGAGACCGGCAATCGGGAGGCCGGCAATCGGGAGGCCGGCCCGCAAGGGCCGGTCTCCCTTTTATGTGCCGGAATTCTGGCGGGGTTTGTGAAGACCTCAAGCCCCTTATGTGTAAGGGGACTTGAGGGTGAAGTCCGACTTGTGCGGCGCTGGTCGATTTAATATTACGAAGACTTGTTGAGTAAGTCACAGCTGTATGAAGGACTTGATCTGAGCCCGTCAATCGGTCAGTGTTTCGAGTCAGGCCCCGGAGATTTTCCTTCCGGAAGCCAATCCCCCCACAAATGATGACGAGGAGTCCCCTCTTCATGGCAACTCACAAGCGCGCGAGCAGGATCAAGCTCACCGCGGCGATAACCGCCGTGGCCGCCGCTGCCGGAGTGACCGTGCTCAA